>JAHFSP010000025.1 GCA_023265685.1 Candidatus Woesearchaeota archaeon
AACCAAATTCAAAACGACGAGTCGCATAATGAGTTCCTACATTCGCACCAAATCCAAAGCGACCGTTTACAGCACCAACAAAAGCATCTGCGTTGTAGCCTACTTCAGAAGCAAGAGCATTCTTAATCTCTTTAAGATCATCTCCTAAATTAGCAACTTGCGCCTCAGTTGCAGGACGGTTAAGAATAGTGATTGTTAAAGGAACTGGTTGGGAGGTAGTTGTAATTGCATTGTCTTGATCAGAAACAATATACCAATTCTTAATTTCAGTATTAGGAACAATATCTTTACATTTATCTGGAGGAGTCCAAGAAACACTTCCTTTAGGGTCAATAGTGAAGGTTCCTTTTGCATCAACCATTGATACTTCATATTTCAAAGGCAACATATTGTTACCTTTATCAACACGTTGAGAACTATCATTAAATGCAACGTTAGCTGTGAATGCACGTACAGAACTATCTGCAGGACAAAGATCTTCGATATACGCAGTTGTTCTCTCTCCTACGACAATAGGTGGAATTAAACTAAGAACGGGAACTTCGACTCGTCTTTCAGGATCTTCAACAGTTACGGTTTCTTTATTTCCTAGACCAACACACTCAACGGTTCCGTTTTCATTTCGTACAGTAAGATGAGGAGCCTTATTTACAACAGTTTCAAGACGGGAATCAGTAAGAGTATTAGCACGAACACCAACAAGACCTTGGTATTCAGGATGTTCAGAAACTTGATTTGCAAACGCATAACGGCAGTCAGGAAGAGGCTTTGCTTTTGGAGCAGGAGCTTTTTCAAGTGCAGTCTGGCAAGTGATGAGACTAGCATTACACTCATTAGCATAAGTTTTCAGTTCATCAACATCTGCTACAACATAATTACGACCTTGTTTTTGAACAACAGGAGGGGCAGCAGCAATTGCAGCGTTTGCACTAAGAAGTAAAGACGAAAGACCATACATAACATTACGAGGCGATATCATTGTGGGAAATCCTCCTTTGGATACTACTCAAAAGTAGACAATAGTTTATAAAAGTTTCGGGAATTTTGCGAACACACAGTAGTGACACTTTTAGTTACACTTCAATGTCCCTTTCCAATTAATAGATCGAAATTGTGCTAATACACTATTATAATCAGGAGCTTGTGTATCAGAAGGTTTGAATTCTTGAACCATATCTCCAAAAAGTTGTTCAATAGAATAATCCTTATTTATCAACTGCTCGTTTCCTTTTCCAAATGCATCGCCACAATAAACTCCTAATAAATCCACCATCTGTTGAGTATTATGTTGAGGGTCTCTTGTTTTAATATATGCATCAACAAAAAAACGTGAATTTCCTTTAGCTAAACTAGGTGCGTTCTGGATGGTAACCTCTTCTCGCGTAACAGCTCTTGTCGCAGGTGCAGACGTTACTGGAGCATAACTCACAGGGGCAATTACAGTAGTAGCTGGAACGGCATAACTCGTTGGGGCTGGAGGAGTTATAGCAGGTGTACTTGACGCATATAGGGGGGCACTAGGTTGTGCTGACACAACAGCAGGTGCAGAAGGATGTCTCGCTTGGTACTCAATAATTGATTTAGCTACAAAGAGAGTCCCTGCTGTAACTAATCCTAAAACAGCTACTCCCAATCCAGCAGCTTTCAATCCATAAGAATGATTATCCGCCCAATTTGCGATTCTATCATACAACGGAGTCGAAGCACGGCGATTAACAGCAGGTACAGGTGAAACAATAACAGGCGGTTGAGGTGCAGCAGCTACTGCTCGAGGAGGAGCAAGAATTGTGGTTTGAGGAGGAGGAAGTTCACGAGTAAGGACATATTCTGACACCTGGACCGGTACTCGAGGTGTAGTTTGCGGAGCTTGCATCAAGTCACCTAAATGGGTATGAGGATAGGATTGTAAGATACTGCCATAAATTTGAGTCATATCTATCCTCCTATCATTAACTTGCGTCAGTGCATTTTTAATACCCACATGAAATGGTCGCAAATTTTTATTTTCATCGAGATATTCTACTGCTTTCTCTATCTTACCATCTTTTTCTTCATTAACAACGACAAAGACGCCGCCACTTCGCAACCTAGCATCATCTCTCCACATAGTCGCCACTTCTGCTTGAGGAATCTGGCTTGCCTGAGTTGCAAATGTAGTATTTTTTTCACGTCGTAAAACACTATACGTTTTCTCATCAACAAGACGTGTCAAACGATGTCCCACTGGTTCTTGAATCTCAAGATGCACTGACCCTACTGAATAAAAATAATGTTCTTCTCCTTTTTGGTCTAATCCAACACTGAGTGTCTGAGAAGAAACGTGAGTGAGTGGTGAATATAATTCTACATTTGGTTTTACATATAACATCATTTTATCACGTAAGACAGCTTCAGAGTGAACCTTCTCAATAATCTGTGCTTCCTGCACGTCGCCAGGAAATTGCAGTAATAATTCTAAATCATCAACAGCTTCTCCTATAACTAGAGGAGAGAGCATAGTTGATCCTGATTTTCGCGTTCTGTCATAAATGAGAAACATAACTCCATTTTGATCAACGACAAGATCATTATCCTGTAAATGAGAAACAGACACGTTACCAACATTTTCTCCTGCACGATAGGTTTTAATTTCAGTCCTGGCTCCACCATCCAACATGCTATAAAGTGTTTTTTGTGCCTGATTTATTGTGCGTTGATCAAGACTCATCGTCGCCCACCTCGATTTTGTTCAATAAAATATGCCCGAACCACATCAGGCGTTGCCGCAATCTGACGATATTCAATAGGTGAACTATCAGGATGTGCAGGATCTCTCAACACTGCGAGATGAATTGGTTTCGCGGCATGAACAATATATCCCAGATCTAAAGCAAGGGCACGATTACGTACAGCAAGAACCAAATTAAACGTATAAGTCCCTTTTGTCAACCCTTCAGCAACTTTAGTGTGTAATGAATTATCAGTAAGATAGGCGCGTCCATTACTCTGCGAAAATCCATTGACTCTTTTCCATCCAAGTGGAACAACATGCACATTTTTCCCATTTTTGGTTACACTATACAACGAACCATTAACTTCGCCAATAATCGTAGTCTGATCTAAAGCATCTAATCTACTCTCTCCACTTTTTCCACTACGTGGATCATACGTTTTAAAATTCTGACTAGATTTAATTAACGCTATTGCGTTATCAACAGTCTCCTGAGGCGTGTATGGATACCGTCGACCATCATCCTCTCCGCCAGTTATCGCACCAGGACGAGCAGAACTAGGTGTAGGGTTTTTAAAAAATTCAGGGGCAAGCATTGTTACTAAAAGATCTGCAGCTGTAACAGCAAGACTAGGTTCAGGCGCAGCTACTTCAACGGAGGTTATTCCTAAAGAGCGAGGAATAAAAGGTATCCTATTATGGCCAGCAGGAAGAGGAGCAACAGCAGCAGGAGGAATAGAATCCTCTACTAGCACTGCACCAACATCTTCAGGATTTTGTATTGGCACATCACCAGTTGCTCTTATATCAGTAACAGGCTTTAGATCATTAACTTGTGGTGTTGGCACATCATCTATTTGAGTAGCAGAATGTGCAACCGAATGTGCAACCGTTTCCTGAGCATTTAAAGAAAATGGTTTGTATGTATCTAAATCAATAAAACCTTCTGGTAAACGCAAGAAATGCCTCCGTTTTGAAACAGACTTTCCATTAGAATCAACTCTCGTCTCTCCTTCAACAGCAAGTGAAACCAGATGGTAAATTGAGACGTCACCGAAGGTAGTAACTTTTTGTCTCGTTGTAAGATCGGGAGTAGACTGGTACATATTGTTTATCTTTGAAGGATCAAATGGTTCAGGAGTATAGATAGGGACTTCACCAGCGTCTTTAAATGTATCAACATTAAATTCAAGATCAGATACATCTACTAGTGGGAGTACATAATGTCTTCCCTCAGCGCGGGTAAGCAAATGATAAAGTATATTCGCAACTTTAATAATACCCATATTAGGAAGTGTATCTTTTGATGTAGAAACATAATTCTCCCCCACCAATACATTAACTTCTGTTGCGGTATGAATTTTTGCTCTTGCTATCAATGATAATTGAGTAAATTTTTTTTTCTCTTCCACCACATAGGTAGATGTTGGCTCTTCGTCAAAATAATGTGCAAACAAATGTGAAACAGGAATAGGTTCAAACTCGCTCTCTTTTCCACGATGAATCCCTGGATGAACTAATTGAGTAAGAAATTCTCCTGACCCCAGATTCTCAGATGGGCCATGTCGTAAGAAATAAAGCAAACGACCATTATTATCTGGTGATTGGACGCGTGCCATGCCGTATAAAGGAGTTGTACATAAACCAGTTGCCCGTCGTTGTTTAGTCAGGTTTCCCTGTGAAAGATCGACCCAATCAACGGATGCATGAGAAAGGTAATCGCTTAAATTATCAATAATTAATTCGTCATTAACAAAAACATGAACTGCATTAATCAATGATGGATCTGAAAGTAAATGTCTGAATTTGTATCTCGCTGTGTTGACTAGTTTCCCAATTGGAAATGAAAAAAGTATATCGTTGATTTGATCGTCGCTTTGACTTTTAATAGCTTGAACAAAGGCACTATTTCCAGCAAGAGAGTACACTCCTCGATTAGGGGTATTGGTTATACTGCCTGTTGTTTTATCTCCATTAGGTTGATAAATATTTAAAACAGTGCTAGTTCTTGCAAGATCAATAAAATTGCCTATTGCTGCAGAACTCATACCAACTCTACTTTCACTCAGTCCGGCAACTAAAATCTCAAGAGAAGCAACAGGTTCAACTTTACGAGAAGTCGTAGAAGTTCCAAGCGATCCAGGAAGAGGATCTGTGATAGGGAGTTGGGATTCAAATGCTGCTTTAACGCGATCGACGGTGTTTCGATCCACTTCAGCAGTAGGTTCAAATGCCATCTGACCACCATGATGAGTTTCGGCAAGGCCTAACTCTTCAATATGTTGAAAATGATCCATCATGGGCGAAGTTTTTGGATTAGGAAGTATAACAGGCTTAGAATCAACCTGCTCCAAAAGACTGCTGAAATCTTCTTCAGCTGTTTTTTCAGCTGTTAATACAGGAGGAACTGGTGGTGGTTGAGTTGAAATCCCCATCACTTTCTCACCCTCTTCTCTTACTGACTGGGCCAACGCAGGTGTGAGCTCAATATCTTTCAATGAACCATATGAAACTCCTTCTGAAGGCCTATTCAAAGGTATCGAATCGGCTGCCAATTCACTCACAGCAACACCAGCTGTTCCAACAACATCAGGTGCACCAACGTCTACCGCGTCTGTAACCGGCACAACTGGTGGCTGTCTGGTTGGAGGATCAGAAGGTTTTGCCATAGTATCACTATCAAGTAAATACTTTTTATATAAATATTTCTATGATTTTTACAGAGAAGGGGTTATAAAATCCATTTTCCCCCAAGGGTAAACATTTTAGAAAAGTACAAAATAACTAATCCCTACCAGAAAAAGAATGATACACACCGCACCCAACACATGATGCGGTGCCAAAGTATATTCAGGTTGCCGCTGACCATGTTTTTTCGCACGCCAATACATTAACACAATTGTAATTGAATCAATCCCTCCAACCAGAGCACCCACAAAACCTAACACACCAATAAATGTTGTCAGAGACAATAGCACCACTGCAAGAGGAATACTAAACGTTAGCAAAATTGACCAAATCCGAGGCAATTTATAATCTAATTCATACATCTCCACCAACGCTGTTCCCATCGCCATATATGAAGTAAACATCGCCAGCGTGGCTAGAACATTGACCAAAAAAGCAATGAGCGGATGAGCATACAAACTTAACGCAACTGTCGCTATTCGTTCATTAGGTGCCAACAAATCAAAATGTGTCGGACCAACTAACCCCACAACAATGGCGGTAAAAATCAAATACAGTACAATCGGAACACATGATCCAATGATAATCGCTTGTCGTAAAGCCTTCCTATTTTTAGCCAACTGCTGAGCCGCTTCTGGGACAACTAACAAACCATGATACGCAAATAAAATCACTCCGTACGGCAAAAAGAAAAATGCAGGATGAAACGTCTCAAAATGTGAACCGGAAATATCTTTAAGTGAGAATAATCCTAATGCAATCACCAATAAAAACATTAACCCTACTAAAATAGATTCTGTATTCGCCGTCGTCTTAAGACCCAGTGCCACAATTAGAGTTCCTACAGTAAAAAACAGAATCATAAACAAAAGTGGCGAGCCAAATGGAAGAATGTACGCAAGGGCTGTTCCGCTTCCCAACATATACGCAATCAATGCGCCATAGACATTAATCGCCATTGTACAGGTAATAACTGCCCTTCCCCAGGACCCTAGGTATTTTGTTGCATACCCAGTTAACTGATGATTGCCCTTCGTACGTAGAATTACTTCTCCTAAAAAAAGATTAATCGTAAGAAACACTAGCCCCAACACCACAATTAAAATAAATCCATAGAGAAACCCGGCTTTTGCAATTGTATAAGGAATACCTAAAACTCCGGCACCAACGATTCCGCCTATTAATGTAAACGCAGCAACTCCGACGGGGTGTTTAGACCAAAACGTACTCAATGCACCTCTTTTTTCTAACATCGATACTGGAGAAGACAAATTGGGTTTATATATTTTTAGAATAGGTTTTTTAGAAGAGGTGCTTTCATAGGTGCTTTCTAGGAGAGGAAATGAGAGGAGAATGGGAGAAGAGTAAAGATTAAGAGGGGACTAGTGGGATAAAAGGTCCGGTGAGAAGGAAGATCTCAATGAGAGAGATTATGGAGAAGAGATGGAAAAAATATATGGGAGAAAAGATGGAAGTAATAGTGATACATTATAAAGATGAATTTGATAGATTATAAAGATAAATTACGGAGGTAGATTAGAAAGATAATAACGATAAACAATAATGATGAGAAAACATAGACATTATATTCACATTATATTCTTAGAACTATTACCTATGAAGTTAACCATCTAAATCTTTATAAATTTGATTTTGGTTGATAAATAGTTAGAGGGACTATAATCTGATGTTGGTTAGGTCTGAAGAGCGATTATATTGATTTTTAAAGAGGCAGATATCCATGGAACAAAAACAACTTGATGATCTTGAAGAGACATATTTTGGTGAAGAATTTATTGATGATGAGGAAGAAGTTCGTGTTGAGAGTCTTAATAAGAAAAAGATGCCTATTTCAGGTCCCATCCCCTCTTCTAAGCCAGCGGCATTTTCTGCGAATTCTACTAAAAAATCAGCTGTCAAATCAGTTGGTGCAAAATCAGATGCGAAAATTTCTGCAACGTTGCCTCGTGATGAAGAGGGGTATGTTGTTTTGGAAGATCGCAAAACTGATATGAAAGAAAAAGAGAGGTCTGAAGCGAAAATGGACATGAAGTCTCATGTTGCGCCTCAAGATAAAGTTCATGAGAATAAAAATGATGCAACTAAACCAAAAAAAGTTGTGGAGACATCTACCCCTTCTGCTGTATGGGGAGAAAAGCAGCGACCACAATCAGGATCTTCTCCAAGTTCGTCTTCTAATGTATGGTGGAAAATACTTGCAGGAGTGTTGCTTATTCTTTTAGTTGTGAGTATTATGACTTCTGGGTTTCGTGGTCTAGGGAGTAGTACGCAGGGAACAGCTCTTAGTCAAGCTCAAGCTGAACAAAAAGTGCTTGATTATGTTAATACAAATCTGCTTCAAGCACCGTATGTTGCTCAAGTAGATGGCTCTGCTGATCTTGGTTCTGTCTATAAAGTAACGCTTTCGGTTGCAGATCAATCAATTGATTCTTATATTACCAAAGATGGAACCTTCTTTTTTCCACAAGGGTTTGATACAAGTAAAAAAACTCCTAGTACTACTGATACACCTGCGGCTCTTGTTGATGTCGATATTACGAATCAACCTTTTGAGGGAAGTACTGATGCTCCTGTTACAATTGTTGAGTTTAGTGATTTTGAATGTCCATTCTGTGGTAAATTTTTTAGCGAGACATATAGTCAACTTAAGAGTCAATATATAGATACGGGAAAAGTTAAACTAGTGTTTCGTGATTTCCCTTTGAGTTTTCATCCTGAAGCCCAAGGAGCAGCTCTTGCTGTGAATTGCGCTCATGAACAAGGAAAATTCTGGCAGTATCATGATTTGCTCTTCAAAAATCAAGATAAACTCGCTACTGACCAATATTACGCTTGGGCTGCGGCGCTCTCTTTAGATGCAGGTAAATTCAAAACTTGTTTTGATACTAAAAAATATCTTGCTGAGATCCAAAAAGATCAGGCTGATGGTGAGAAATATGGTGTAAGTGGAACTCCTGCATTTTTTATTAATGGTAAATTATTAAGTGGTGCTCAACCATTTACTGCGTTTCAACTAGAAATTGAGGCGGCTTTAGTTGGTGGGGATGAAATGGTTGCAACTGCGGATACGAGTGGTAATGTGGATCCTGCTGTTGTTAATCAGGTTGAACCACAAGATGTTGATGGTGATGTTCAAACCGAGCCGATTGCTCCCACACAGCCTAATGTTGACACTACACCCCAAGAGGTTTTTCTTTCATCTAAAAAATGGAGTTTTTCACCTACAGTGATTGATGTTAAAGTTGGTATTCCTGTGAAGTTGACGATTAAACCAAATAATCAAGATCCAACATTTTCGCTTCCCAGTTATACATTTTCAATTCCAACGTTTGGTGTTGAAGAGCAGGTTGATGGAACGACAGTATTGACGTTTACACCTGATCATAAAGGCGATTTCCCGTTTACTTGTAGCAGTTGTCCTGATCAACGTAATATGAAAGGGACAATTACTGTTAAGTAAATGAAAGTCTTGATCTTTGTTAGATAGGAAGTATAGGGGAAAGCTTTTTTAACTTCTTTTATTTTTTGTCTATTATATTATTGTATTGTACTTAAATTAAGTAGATTAAACAATTAGGTAGTTAAAATTTAGAATTAGGTGTTAGGATAGCGTGTTTACTATGGGATCTTCAAAACGTTCAGGACGTCTGCGTCAAATTGCTGTGTTAATCTTTTTGTTTTTGGTGGTTCTAGGTTTTACTGTTCCGATTATTTTGTATTCACCAGATGATCCTCTGGCAAAGAAAAATTCTGCTACTATTGAGCCACGGTCGTGTTTAAGTGATACTGATTGCAGTTTAACGTGTGATGATACTGTCCAACAAGTTATTTGTCTCACAAATGTGTGTATGCAAAATAGTTGTGATGAATATCCAACCTACCCTTATGTTGCAGCTCCTTTGGAATTTTCTTTGAGTATTTCCATTAATGAAACTAAACAAAATCTTTCGACGTTTGTTAATTCTGCAGATAGTTTTGTTGCTGTTTCAAGTGATACTGTTTCAGTCTTTACAAACGGCCTTACTCTTCCTGATATTGCAAGTAAAGTTGGATTCTATTTGTACAATGGATGCTTGTATTCGATGACGGGTGTATTTTGTCCTTCGGCTGGAACAGGTAATTCTTCTGTGGGGACAACTACTCTCACTGTTTTGATTAATGGTAATGCCTCAATGTCTGCTGAAAAATATGTTCCTGGTTTCGGGGATAGCATTGAGATTGTATATGGGTAGAGTTTAGGTTGGGCTTTTCTTATTTCGTTTGTTTTTTGTTTTGTTCTAGAAGCATACAAATGTCTCTTTTTGGATAGAAATGTGTGCAACACCATTCTATCATGTTATTGATATCTTGAGTGGACTGAGGATTGCTGGTGTTAAACTCTTTAGTGAGAGAACATTCTTCTAAGAAAGAGGTGGTGTCTTTTGTGGCGTTAGCAAGCTTATAGAAGAATAAAATAGTACATCCTCCAATAAACAGGAATAGGAGTAAGAGTCCAATGACAATACTAAAAACTATTTTTGTGGTTCTATCCATTTTGGTTTAATGAGGCAATACACTGTGTTTTTATAAAAATTCGTTCTTACATAATTTTTGTTTGCAAATATTTAAGAATTCTTCTTTTAATCTCATTTTGCATGGTTAAAAAAAATGTGGATATGGGGAGTTCTCTTTCATATCATCAATATCCTTCTTCTGGTAAGATTACGGTTATTCCCTCTAAACCATGCCAGAGTGTACAGGATCTTTCGTTAGCGTATACCCCAGGCGTAGCACAACCTTGTCTTGAGATCCACAAAGATTCTCTTAATGTGTATAAATATACTAGTAAAGGAAATTTGGTGGCAGTGATTAGTAACGGTACAGCCGTCTTGGGGTTAGGAGATATTGGCCCTTTAGCAGGTAAACCAGTGATGGAAGGGAAGGCAGTGTTGTTCAAACGCTTTGCGAATATTGATGCGTTCGATATTGAGATAGATGAAAAAGATCCGGTCAAACTTGTAGATATTATTGCTTCTTTGGAACCTACGTTTGGGGGGATTAATCTTGAAGACATCAAAGCACCGGAGTGTTTTCATGTTGAGCAAGAGTTGATTAAAAGAATGTCGATTCCTTTGATGCATGATGATCAGCATGGGACAGCGATTGTGGCAGGAGCAGCATTGATTAATGCTTTAGTTGTTGCTAAGAAAAAAATCGAGAGAGTGAACGTTGTTTTTTCAGGAGCAGGGGCTGCAGCGATTGCATGTGCTAGATTTTTTATTGAGCTTGGTGTGAGACGAGAGAATATAACTTTGGTTGATAGTAAAGGGGTGGTTTCGTCTCAGCGGGTTCATGAACTTTCTTTTGAGAAAAAAGAATTTATGAAACATACTAACTTGGTCACGCTTGCTGATGCGTTAGTTGGTGCTGACGTGTTTGTGGGTGTGTCCAAAGGGAATGTTCTTACACCCGTAATGGTACGTAGTATGGCACCGTCTCCAATCGTCTTTGCGATGGCAAATCCTATTCCTGAAATTGCCTATGATGTTGCAGTGAAAGAGGTTGCTGACGTGATTATGGCAACTGGACGTAGTGATTATCCTAATCAAGTCAATAACGTGTTGGGTTTTCCGTATGTGTTTCGCGCAGCGCTTGATGTGCGTGCTAAAGCAATTACTCCTTTGATGAAAATTGCTGCAGCGAAAGGACTCGCAATGCTTGCTCGCTCTTCTGTTCCTCGTGAGGTGGAGAAAATTTATGGTCGAGGGTTTACGTTTGGTCGTGAGTATCTTATTCCTAAACCTCTTGATTCTCGAATTCTGTGGAAGATTACTCCATTGATTGCAAAGGCAGCGATGGATGGAGGTGTGGCTACAAGACCGATTGAGGATTTTGATGCGTATACTGCGTCGTTGAAAAAGATGTCAGTAAGGTTGAAGAAGGGGAAGTTTTGAGATGATTAGTCAGGCTTGGCTCTAAGTTGTTCTTCTATAACTGCATTTACTTTTATCTGTGTCTCGCAATCTTCTCTGTGTTCTGGAGGACATAAAAAAGGATCATTAGTTTGTATTGCTGCTCGCTTTAAACATGAATTTTTTTGTTCTTCTCTTAGAAATGCACATGATTCTTTACTTGGTTTGACCAGAGTAAAATCCAGGTAACAATTTTGCTGTTCATATTCAGTCTCAAGAAACTCAGAGCAAATATGTATATCTTCCTTGTTGATGGCTAATCCTGAGACACATCGATTCTTAATTGTGGACTTTTTACAAAGGGAAGCATCTCCCAAACCTGCTGCTAAAAATTCATAACAATCTATGTTAGATTTTATTATTTTGGGGTTTGAACAAACACTCAAATCATGTTGATCAATACTCATTTCTATCATACAATAAGCAGACGAAAATTGCTCTTGGATTTTTTCACAAAGATTTGAATCTTGTAAAATAAAAGCTAACCTATAATAACACCAATCACGCATGGAACCTAGTTTCACATGTTGTTCTGAGGAGAGTTGTTCTGAAGAGAGTTGCTCGCATAACAAAGAATTTTTGGAGGTAATTACTTCTCGCATGCGAATCCCTTCTTCACACGTTGTCTTTAAAACAGAACTATCACCTAGAGGCCTATCGCTTAACTTTTCACAATATGCTCTGTCACTAACAAAAAGACCATGAAAAAAAGCACATAACACAGGATTATTGTTATTATAGAGGTCATCATCCAGCGTTTCACAGGAATTATTAGCTATAGCTTTTCCTAACATACATCCTTCTCCACCTTGCACACCGTCCCCTTCTTGTATCGCTAGTAACACTAAATATGAATCACAATCAACGGTTTCTTGCATCCCCATTTGAATAAAACATTCGAAACGATCCTGTGCTTTGAAAATGGTTTCACATTTTATTTCTGAATTTTCAGTTCCTGAATTTTCAGTTATTTGTGAGCTTTCGGCTTCTTCTTTATTACATCCAACTACTATTACAAAAATGCTTATTAAAAAAATCGAGAAGAGAATATTTTTCACGTAGAAACACTTTTTTTAAACTTATTAAAGTTTTGCATCGACTTAAAAATTATATTCCTAGAATTAATCGAAGTAGTTAAAAAATTTAGATCGAAGTTACTCTTTTTAATCTTTAGGATAGGTAAGACCCACGCCTATATTGGGCGCGAGACTAAATTCATTGTAATTGGGCATCCAGAGCCCAAAACGAAAACCAAAATATCCATACTTAATTTCTTGTTCAATAAATGGCCGTATCAGAAAAGTCATATCTGCTTGAGGTATATCTAAATTTCTGGATTCGTCAAATGAAAGATTTCCGCTTACTATATCTAATTGTGCCGCACTCCCTACTCGCAGATTATATTCAATTTCATTGAATGACCAGCGTTGAAATGGTGCGTCAATTAAAGCCCCATAACTCTTTTTGGTTCTGGTTTTTGTAGATGATACTGTGCCTTTGTCTGTTGATGTAATTCCATCATGAAAATGGACTTCTAAGCATCCTTCAAGACCATCAGCAGGCTCTTTAGGGTTATATCGTTGTACACAGGTGCGTGAACCGCTATTCCAATCGTGCCAATTCTCGCCTTTTTGTGAGTGGAGTCCTTCGTAGAGATGTGCACGACAGGCGCTAAGAAAGCTTATTGCTAGGATATACCATGGCCTCATTTTTCTCTGTGGGATTTTAAGAGATATAAAGACATGGAGTCTGGAGAAGGTATTCAGTGAGAGTAGAGTGTTTTTCAATTCATTCATCCTCCACAACTAATTTAAACCCTCTTGTTTGCCTGCTGGTTATGACATTTAATTCCATACAGATTTTTCTTGAACGTATTGCACCGCTTGCAGGAATAACTCCACAGGAACTTCTTGAGCTTCAAACACCAGCTCGTGAGCTTACAGCTCAGTTACATGTTCATGGCAAGACATATCCAGCCTATCGTGTGCAGTTTAGCAATGCACGTGGCCCATTTAAAGGAGGAATCCGTTTTCATCCTGAGGTAGAATTAGATGAAGTGAAATCATTAGCGTTCTGGATGGGAATTAAAACTGCTGTTGCGGATGTACCATTTGGTGGTGGCAAAGGCGGAGTTACTGTTGATCCTAAGATACTATCTCGAGAGGAGTTGCAAGAACTTAGTCGTGCCTATGTCAAAGCGTTCTATCAACATCTTGGGCCAACAAAAGATATTCCTGCGCCTGATGTGTATACAACGCCACAGATTATGGCCTGGATGCTTGATGAATATGAAACGTTGATGCATCAGTCTACGCCTGGTTTTATTACGGGTAAACCTTTGGAGTTAGGTGGTTCAAAGATACGTGATATTGCTACAGCACTCGGAGGAGTGTATGTTTTAGAAGAAGCGATGAAGAAGTTGAATCTTAGAGAGAAAACTGCAGTGGTGCAAGGATTTGGTAACGCAGGGATGAACGCAGCTAAGTTACTTGCTGAGCATGGATTTAAAGTGATTGCGGTTTGCGATTCTAAAGGCGCAATTTACAATAAAGAGGGACTGGATATTTCTGAATTGATTAATGTTAAAGAGAAAACTGACATGGTTACTTCTTACAAGAATGCACAACAAATTACGTCTGCTGAATTGCTGGCTTTGCCTTGTACGGTTCTGGTACCTGCGGCGTTAAGTGGTGCGATTACCAAAGATAATGCTGATGTGGTGAACGCTAAGATTGTGTTAGAATTGGCTAATGGACCTACAACGCCACAGGCAGATGAGCTGTTGCATGGACGTACAATTTTAGTTTTACCTGATATTCTTGCCAATTCTGGCGGGGTGACTGTTTCCTATTTTGAGTGGGTTCAGAATAACATGGGTTATTATTGGACGGATGCTGAAGTTCGTGAGAAACTTAAAGACAAGATGGTGACAGCTTTTGGGAACTTATGGCCGGAGTATGAGAAAGGGCCGCATGATTTTCGTACGGTTGCGTATGTACATGCGATCAAGAAGATTGTGGGTGCACAGAGACTGAGGAGTGGGTAAAGAGAAAGAATCTTTAAGAAAAAAAACATTGAAAATTTTTTATTATTTGTAAGGGACAGTGCGTCTGAATCGTCAGATTAATATAGTATCATGCTTTCTTAACTTTTGAGGTGAATAAAATGTTTAAATGCCCTAATTGCAAAAAAACAAATTCTGTCAAAGCAGGTCTTAGAA
>JAHFSP010000026.1:0-12536 GCA_023265685.1 Candidatus Woesearchaeota archaeon
GCACCAATCGCAACAACCACTACGGCAATAAGAACATACATCAATTTTTGATGTTTTGAAATAGAACTTTTCTTAGACATAATCATCACCTTCTTTTTACAAAAAAGAAAGAAAATTAACTATTTAACTCTTCTCTTTTAGACTCTCAACTAAACCCCATCACCTTTATAAAAGACGATACAATCAACAATAATAGGATGAACCTCAACAAAAAGCACGCTATAATCCTTGCAATACTTACCATAAGTATCTTCATTATTCGTATTCTTATCGCTTTTTCACAACCCGGATTTACCTACGAATCCTATTTCCATTTGCGCCACATCGAATCCATAAAAGAAACTGGACTTCCTCTTCTCAACGACCCCCTATCATACGGCGGACGTGAACTACGTTTCCTTCCATTATTCCACTATCTCATCGCAGCCCTAAGCCTGATCCTCCCATTACATCTTGCAGCAATTCTTCTCCCTAATCTTTTTCTTGCCTTAGTCCCTCTCATTATCTATGTGATCGTACAAAAAATCACCACCAACCAACACATTCCCCTTATCTGTGCCAGCATGAGTGCAATCTTACCATTTCTCTTTAATCCAAACAGCGTCACACCAGAAACTCTCTTCATCCCACTATTTTTACTCACTCTCTACGCCTTCCTCAACCTCGAACAACCACACTATCCCTACATCTATACCCTCCTCTTTATTGCGACAACCCTTACCAGCTCAGCCACCATTCTCTTGATATTAGGATTTGCCCTCTATCTTTTACTCTGTTTTATAGAAAATCGTCTCGTCCCCAAACAAGAAAGTGAGATTGTATTATTTTCCCTCTTCTTTTTTGTCTGGTCACAACTTCTCTTCTTTAAAGAAACCTTTCTAACACAGGGTCTAAGTTTTATCTGGCAAAACATCCCTCCTCAAATCATCCAACAATACTTTCCCACCGCCTCATTACTCCAAGTCATAGCCTCAATTACAATAATACCCTTTATTGCCGGAACTGTTGTTGTTTATAAAAATCTCTTCCAGGGGAAAAACGCCCACGCCATACTTTTAATCAGTTTCGCCCTCGTCACCTCTATTCTCACATTTTTTCGATTTATGAAACTCAGCTTTGCTCTTGCTCTCTTTAGCATCATCCTTACTCTTCTCTTCGCATTTTTTTATGAAGAACTTGCAACCTATCTACATAAAACCAAAATGAGTCGCAAAACCTTCTTTCTCCCCATCATAACCAGTATCATCCTTGCTATTACCATCCTCCCTGCAACGATTGGAGCAATTCACAACCAACAAATCCCCACTACATCAGAAATTGAAGCATTTCAATGGCTTGAAAACAGTACACCTCAACCCGGTGGCGTTCTGGCTTTACTTGAAGAAGGACATCTCGTAACCTATTTTAGTAAAAAACCTAACGTTATGGATGATCAATTCCTTCTTATCGACAACGTTGAAGAACGATTTAACGATCTTCATTCACTCTATACTACCTCATTTCAAACCCAAGCAATAGATTTACTTCAAAAATATCAAATAAGATATTTAGTTCTCTCACCACGAGCGCAAGAAATCTACGGCATCCAAAATTTTCGTTATTTCGACCCTGCCTGTTTTGTACCAATTTACAACAAAGAAGTCAAAATATACAAAGTCACCTGTACTATTGAACAAAAAACACCACCTCTACAATAAAACAAAACCACAACAACTAAATCCAAAAACGGCCAAACCACAACATGACTACCAACCCACAATCCAAAGAACTAAAACAGCCAGACCCAAAAAGAGAACCCAAAATAAACCAAACAAAAGAGAAAATCTGGTGGTATACTCTTTGTTTCACCATAATTACCTTCACTTTTTTTCTTCCATTACTTAAAGGGCTAATTCAAAACCTAACTCTTCTTCCCAGCCTAGAAAGTTATTATCTTCTCATCCCGCACACACTCGACAATCTTCCCCTTACTACCTCCCTACTTACATTGCTATCTACGCACATCTCCATTCTAGCTCTCCAAATCCTCGCACCCCTCTTAGGAATTTTTAACTGCATTATGCTCTTCGCACTCCTACAAAAAACTAACCTCCATCTACGCCAAAGAGTATTTTGTGTTCTTCTTTTCACAACAACCCCAACAATACTCAATCTGTTTACCAGCCTCAATACCATTAATTGTTTCTTAACACTCACTCTACTAG
This sequence comes from Candidatus Woesearchaeota archaeon, assembly GCA_023265685.1. Taxonomy (GTDB): domain Archaea; phylum Nanobdellota; class Nanobdellia; order Woesearchaeales; family GW2011-AR9; genus JACPIK01. Next base: position 2,205 of record JAHFSP010000026.1, read on the forward strand.
GGCTTACATTATGGTTCTCAACTCACCGAAGTGTACAAATGATAGCCCTCATTGCACTCATCTTTGCAACCCAGATTAATTTCACCTCAGCACTCTTTTTTCTCTCTACATTCCTGACCATAATCATACTTAAACATAAAAACTCCCAAAACCACCCTCAAAGTCAACACATTCCCTCTCAAAACACCACCACCCAAAATAACCCTCAAACTATCCGCCAAATTCTTATAACTGAATTTTGGCCAATACTCATCATAAGTGGCAGTATCATCATTGCGACCATTACACAACATCTGCCCCTTCGTAATCTCGCAGTACTCCAACCAACTTTCTTTTCAAATATTGTCTATGACTTAAACGGCATAACAGGAATGAGTCTCTTTCTTATAATAATCGCGATTATTGGTTCAATTCATCTATTCAAGCAAAAACAACATCTCTGGCTTGTTACCACTCCATTCATATCACTTATATTCATCCTCTTAGACCATACCTTCACGATCCCTTTAGTATTCAGTATAGCTTTACTTGCAAGTTACGGAATCGAGCTTCTCTACACCAAGAAATGGAAAATACAACATCTCCGTAACATTACTCTACTTTTAGCAGCATTAGGAATCCTTTTTACACTAATAAGTTATCAACAACACCAGCATATTCATGAACCTCAACCAGAAGAACATGCTGCTTTAAAATGGATTTCTGACAACACCCAAAAAAGAAATGTCATTCTCTCCTCACCTGAATACGAAAACATGATTAAAACTGTTGCCCAACGCCAACCATACAATACCATATCTTCAATAGACAAACAAAACACAACAACAACGATTCTCCATGCCACCTATATCAATGAACTCTTTCCGCTTCTCGACAAAACGAATGCCTCTATCATTTTTCTTCCAGTCTCACTAACCACAACTCTCCCTCAAGACCAAGAATTTAGATTTTTACTCCTAAACGAAAGGTTTAAATTGATTTTTTCAACCAATTCAACTCAAGTCTGGTCCTATAACCCAGAGAATTCACAACAATGATCATCACCTTCCTCGACATCGTACTATTCAGCACCTATTTCGTCCTACTATTTCTCACCATCTTCTGGCTTTTAATCCTCTTCACACCTCAACCAACTCCCACACGTAACACCCATCGAAAACCTCTTTTTAGTGTTATCGTACCCGCGTATAACGAACAAGAATCCATTGAACAAACTCTTCTCTCTATCACCAAATTACGTTATCCTACAAACCTACTCCAAATCATCATCGTCAACGATGGATCTAAAGATCAAACGCAAGAGATCGTCCAAACATTCATCCAACAACATCCCCAACATAATATCACTATTCTCACTCAATCCAACAGCGGCAAAGGCAGAGCACTTAATCATGGCCTTGAACATGCCACTGGTGAATTTTTTGCCTGCCTCGATGCCGATTCATTTGTTGGAGAAAATGCTCTTGAAACAATGCTCCCCCTATTTGAAGAACAAGACGTCGCCGCAGTCTGCCCTGTACTCAAAGTACGTAAACCAACAACCATGCTTGAAAAAGTCCAATGGTCAGAATATATCATCAATATGTTTTACAAATTTCTCAACGCCAAAATCGACTGCATCCACGTCACACCCGGCCCATTTAGTATTTACCGCACAGCCCTCATCAAAAAGTTAGGCGGATTTAGTGAAAAGACCATTACTGAAGACCTCGAAATGGCCATTCGTCTCCAAAAACACAACTACCGCATACTCCAAAGCTTCGACAGCATCGTTGAAACTGTTGTCCCAACAACCTGGAAAACTCTCTTCCGTCAACGCGTTCGTTGGTACAAAGGCAGCGTCGATAACACTCTTGCCTACAAAGAGCTCATCTTTAACAAAAAATACGGTGATTTTGGCATGATCCGTATGCCTACCATCATCGCATCAGGTGTGATCGTACTCACTCTTAGCACAGCACTACTACAAAGTTTTATAAAAAAAATCTACACCTCATACCTCTCATTAAGTGCCGTACACTTTGACATCATCACCTTACTCAAACATTACACCATCGAATTCAACCCCCTCACACTTCCCTTCTTCAAAATAACTATTGCTGCAACCGTCACCATCTTAAGTTTCGCCATCATGATCATGTCATTCAAATTAATCAAAGAAAAAATAACTAACTATGGAAAAACTTGGACTTCGCTATTCACCTACTTCTTCATCTATGGTCTCTTTCTAACCACCGTATGGCTCTACATTGCCTATATGTTTATAAAGAAAAAGAAGAACTTTTGGCACTAGTCTAAGTGATAATACACTCACATATGAAGATCTAATGGAACGACACACCAGCACCAAAAAATATGTAATTGCCCTTCTCTTGACGATGGCTATCTTTGGTATTGGTATTCTAATAGGAATTTTTTTTGAAAACGTTCGTCTTGAACACTCCAAAGAACTAATCTTAAGCGAGAAAGTCGGACTTCAAAGTCTCCAACTCCAACAAAAATATATTGACCAAAAAATCGCTGATTGTAGTACTCTTCACCAAATTCTCGAAACAAATATTGATGAATTACAAAAGAAAATGGCTGAAGTCTCAGACTATGAAAAAAGTTCAGTACTCAAAGATTCCGAATTTAATCTCCAACTTCAAGATTATTTCCTTACCGAAATTCAATTTCTTCTCATTTCACAAGAAATAGACAAAAAATGTGCTCAAGAAAATGTCAAAGTGATCTATTTCTATGATGACAACCCTTATGATACCCAAGGAGATATTCTTAGTTACCTCAAAAAAATCTTTGGCAGCCGACTCCTCGTCTTCTCACTAGATTCAACATTTAAAGAAGAGCCCATGATTAAAATTCTTCTAACTTCAAATAATATTACTCAATTTCCCAGCGTAATTATCGATGATCAAAAATTTCAGGGACAAACCTCAGTAGAAAACTTGATGGCCACAATCTGCAACAAGTTCAAAACACTCAAAGGAGATGTTCCAACAGAATGTACTATGCTACCCTCAATTAAAGAATCCAAAAATTAAAATCACTACCAAAGTTAAGATTCCCCAAATTAACAATAAGTCCAAAACTACAAAGAAATAACAACCAAGAAAATTTCAACAGAATGTCTCTTCGAAATGTCTCCATCTAATAAAGAACGATACTTGGTAATAGCAATATTAGGTTTATTTATTTTTCTAAGCTGCATAAAATGGATAACCAACCGTGTCTTTTTTGACGAAGCAGTCTATCTTTCCATTGCTCGTTTCCTCATCACTGCCGGACACGCCGGATACCTTGAAGCCTTACGCCCACTCGCACTCCCAGTATTTCTTGCACCATTTACTCTTATCTCCGCTCATACTACATTTTCGCCACTCATCATAGCAAGACTTGTAACAATCGTCTTAACACTTGTAAGTCTCATCTTGTTATACTTCCTGCTCAAAAAACAACACAACAGTACTGCTCTCTGGACTCTCTTCCTATTCACCACCAGCACAATAGTGTTTATGCACACAGGATATATACTCACTGACGTGATAGCGTATATTCTGGGAGCCAGTGCTTTATATATTACACTTGAGAAACACTATCTTCTTGCCAGTTTTACTCTTGCACTCGCCTTCCTTTTCAAATTTCCCCTTCTTCTTCTTTCTCTCCCTTGTATTACCCTCTATCTAATACAAAATTATAAAGAAAAAACACCAGTAACAGAAACAATAAAAAAAGCACTCCAAATAATCACCATCTTCCTTCTTACTATCACTCCATTTCTTATCTTTAACATCACAAATTATCAAGGCTCAGTAATGAACAGAATTCTCTACCCATTTACCCAAGCCTCATCACTCATTGAACAACAAACGTGGATATATGAACCAGCAAGTATCACAAAATATTTTCTCTATCTTATCACGCAAGAACCAGTTATCATTTTCATCTGTATTTGTACACTTCCCTTTGTATGGAAGAAAAATAAAGCTGAAACAATCACTCTTCTCACCACCGCGATACTCTTCTTACTCTACTTCAGCCTACGTGTCCCTCGCTACGATCCCCGCTACATGCTCTCAAGCATAACCTTCTTTATTATTCTTGCCGCAATGGGTCTCACAGAAATATCACAAATAATACCAAAATATGCAAAAAAAATTCAGTTCTTAATCATCATAACCAGTCTGTTCTCTATAACTCTCTTCACAGCAATCACACTAACACCCGAGTACGAACACAACTCATCATTTGCAGCAAAACTCGCCTCTCTATCAAACCAAAGTTACCACAGTCTCGTATTGCCTAACCAAAGCCTCATGCTAACCAATAACCCTGTCGTCTTCTCTAAGTTTACCGGAAAAGCACAAATGCTCGACGCACAAAACCAAGCGTATCTCTATACTCAATACCAAAAGCAAAATGAAGCACGCTGGTTAGCACTTGATCTATCTCAAGTAACCTGCCCTGAGCAGACATCAAAAAAGACAATCGTCAAACCCACTTTATCAAACAATCAAACTTCAGAAACCCCAGAAGACAAATCAAACGAGAACTGCCAACATCAACAAGATCAAACCATCTCCATACTCATTTCAAATAACCCCATCGTTGCCTGTGGGTACCTGTATGGCTTTCCCATAGTATTACTAGCAAAACGAGAGAAAAATGGAGATCAAAGCATTACACCAAAGAATTGTCTTGACTCACTTCATCGTACGTTTATCCCTCCTTCTAAAAATACAGTTGAAATTCGTCTCAATGAAATAGAAGTAAAAAATGATGCAACTATCAACAACCAAAACGAAGTAGAACGTCTTATCCCTAAAATACAATCCACTCACACACCCCTAACAGTCGTCATAAAAGCAACAAACAGTACCCTCTGGCCTCAGACCACTACATTCATTCAAAATTTTACCAAAAATCACTCCATAAACCTCTCTCTAGGAGTTCTAAGCACTCCCAACACCAACACCACCGCATTCATCAAATACCTCGAACAAACAACAAATCGCACCATAACCTCCATTTCTCCATTTGGAGACGATTGGACAAACTATCAAGAACCATTTCCTCAAACAATACAAAAATGCCACGAAGGCGCTTGGCTTCAAACCACATTAGCCCCAATTCCCTGTTCAAAAATCGACCTCTACACAACCAAAGATTGGACTACAAAGCAAATCTACACTCTCCAAGAACTCAAAGATCAATTCAACATACAACAACAACAAGATAACACTATCATCATCGACATCTGGGCACCCTCACTTAACAGCGAGACCATAACTCAAATCGAAAGCTTTATTGAGTATATTGTCTCAAGCAAAGAGTAATGCCACTCTCAAAATTACTTACATTAAGAGAAATCCTTCTCCTTATCCGTCCGTACCAATGGTACAAAAATCTCCTCATCTTCTTAGCGCTCATCTTCTCATCAAACATAACTAACCTCCCTCTCCTCAGCAACGCCATCATTACCTTCTTCGCGTTCTGTGCAGCATCCTCAGTTAATTATATCATCAACGACTACAAAGACCAAGAAAAAGACCGTCTTAATCCAGAAAAAAAGAATCGACCTCTTGCAGCTCAAACAATCTCCCCTACTCAAGCAATCTTCATCGCATCTCTTCTCTTAATAACCTCATTACTCCTCGCCTCTCGAATCTCACCCTACCTTACCTACGCCATCATCCTCTTCGTAAGTCTCAGTACGCTCTACACCTTTGCTCTCAAAGACCTCCCCATCTTTGACATCCTCACGATCGGCACACTCTTTATTATTCGAGCCGTAGCCGGTGCCTTTGCCATCTCCGTCTACATCTCACCATGGTTAATCATGTGCCCTTTCTTTCTTGCCCTGTTTCTAAGCGCCGCAAAACGCTACAGCGAACGTTCATATCTCTCATATCTTAAAAAAAACAACTCTCGTGCAACTCTTACATTCTACACTCCCAAACGAAACAAAATTATCTTCATCTTCAGTACACTTGGGCTTTTTGGATCATATGTACTCTACTCGTTACTCGGACCCCACTCCAAATTAATCTACACCATCCCCTTCGCATTATTCATACTAATACGATACTACCACCTCATCACCGAAAACTCCATTATCGCTCGTCATCCCCAAAAAATGTATCAAGATTACTGGCTCCTCATTCTATGCCTGCTCTGGTTAGGAACCATTATTGTAGTGTTGAGTATGTAGTTCTAGGCAGAGAGTACGTAATCATTCCCCATAATCATTCCTCAAAAACCCGACTACCAGCTACTAATCTCAAAAATCTAAAAACTCCCCTGCCCCACAACACCTACTCCACAACAAACCCTTTCGCCCCAAGCACTTTACGAACAGACACATCAATCTTTTCCTCAGAAATTCGTCCATCACGCACCGCCGCAGCAACCACCGAGATCATCCGATGTAACTCATGTGGGTTCTTGTCAAAATTCAACACTACATCATTACCTGCAGCAAACACCGCCACATACATCTCATCCAAAGACGAATAAAACTTCTCTAACCCCAACATATGAATCTCATCCGAGATAATTAAACCATGATACTGCTTCTTCAAATCAGCAATCACTGACGGCGAAACTACCGACGGCACACCATTAGAATCTGCCGTTCCCGTCGTAATAACATGACTCACCATCACTGATTTAACATCACCCTTCTGCGACAAATACACATAAGGATACACATCCGCAGCATCTATATCCTCACCAACAATAAATTTGTGTGGATCTTTTCCAATCAACGTCTTACCCGGATAATGCTTTGCTGTCGCAATGAGACCTTGAGATTGTAACCCTTGAACATACGCCTGCGCAAATGTAGCAACTTGTTTTTCATCTCCAGGAAACGTTCGACAACGCCAGATTGTATCTCCTAAATCAACCACAGGAGCAAAATTGACATTAAACCCCATTTTTCTCATGAACTCTCCATCATTAAAACCCTTCTCATATGCAGCTCCTACTGAATGAATAGACGAAAGAGGAGCAAGAATGCGAATGTTTTCAAATGGACTAATACACCCTTCCGCATCAGCAGTAATAAAAAAAGGAATCGACGCCCCCTCTTGAACATGAGTAATTGCATCGGAAAAAGTCTGCTCAGATTCCAGCGCAAACATATGCACCCCACCAATTTGCATACGATGAAATGCCTCAACATTTTCTGGTAACCATAACGTGACCGTCATTTGACCGATTTTCTGTTCCAATGTTAATGAATCTAAGACTATAGTATTTCCTTTAATGACTGGTTCACCATCAGAGGCAATTAGCCACCCACGTGCCTTTGCCACGCTCATCATGAGTAAAAATAATACTAACACGAAAAGAAAAAGAAAGATCCGCTTATGAAACAAAGTCTTACCCCGCTCTCGTTTTCCACGCTGTTCTTTCTCAAGCAGAGAAAACTCTCTACGTACACCCAAACCATTTCCTCTTTTCACTTTTAAACCATCAACCATCTTTTTTCTCTTTTTTAATTCTAATTTCACTCAACGATAACCCAACCCATTAACCACGTCCACAATTAACCATAACTAACAACTAATTTCCATTTCACCTTTTCCAATATGCTTGCGTAGTACAATACGAGTACGCTTTAGGATTAAGCACATATCCCAAACCTAAGTCCTCTTGCTGAGAAGAACACACATAAACACCAAGTTCACGCGAAAATGAACATGACAACACACTCGCCGCTCCCAAACAACATTCATTAAGATCGGCAACGGGAGTGGTAACATTTTCCCATCGTACAGAACACTCAGGTTCACCAGTAACGGCAGCATACTGCGCCTTCCCAATCATGGACGTTACCGCTGTGGGCGCATCAAACAGATACAATAACAAAAAAAGAGCAACAACTCCTAACGAAACATTAAGAACAACCCATTGTCCGCTTGAAACCATAGGGAAATAACAGCAAAAAGTATATATAAAATTATGCCCGTTATCATACCATGAACCTGTTTAAAGAAATTTTTCGCGACATCACCACGCTGGGTGGATTTGTCTTTACCTCGTTACTCTGTCTCACTCTTTTAGTAGTAGAACAATATGGACTTTTCTTCAAAACCGTCGTGGGATTAGTTCTCATCCTTCTTATCTGCATCATCATTCGCCTTCTCTACTACAAAGACCGACCGCGTAAACAACCACATCATAATCTTATAGAACGCATTGACGCATCCTCATTTCCCAGCATGCACACCGCACGTGCCTTTTTTCTTCCTATAATCTTTTGGCACATAACCCCACAAGTATCATTCAAAATCGTACTTATCCTGCTCACGATCACAGTAACCTATTCTCGCATCTATCTCCAAAAACACGATTGGATCGACGTCTCTGCTGGAGCTATACTAGGAACAATAGTAGGCATTGGCATAATCTATTTCTAGAGAAAATAACACCATGGAAAAATATAAACCTTCTCCAGATAATGATCAATCGCGAATGGATTTTATTGATTATTGGGCAGAGTATGTAAAAACGCATCCTGATAAAGAATGGAGTAGGCAACAAAACATTCTGATTAACTCCGTTCTTAAAACAGCACATCAAATGACCCGTCAAGAATACATAGAATCAAAAGAAGAGATTATGTAATCAAAACACTACTTTCTTTTCCGTACTTTCACAAAATCCCCTAACGTAAATTCAGTAGCTCCTCTCTTAGGAACAGGTAATTCTGCTTTTTCTACCGCAACCCCATTCTGTTTAACAACCAACGTCAACCCTAAAATCTTTCCCACCCGTCGAGCAACATCTAAATCCGGCTTAATTGCTGCCACTTCCCATTTTGCAACAACACTATCTTTTTCAGCAAGCAATCGAGCAAAATCAGTTTGCGTAAGCCCACGTTTCGTACGCTCATGACGCAACAACGTAGAGAAATTGCCCACCACTTCAAATTCCTCTTGAGGCATCTGCTTTACAGGACCCCGGCGATACATACCTTCACTTGAAGCTCGTCGAACCTGCCCATAATTAGCACATTCCGCACACACCCGTAGAATACTTCCCTCAATATCAGTAGTTAATAAATTTGAAATTTTCCCACACATTTCACAGGCAGCCATATCACTTAATTTAACGAAAGTAGTATTTAAATGTTACAGGTCTACAAAACAGAGAGAGAAATGTCTAGGAGAAAAATTAAAAGAAAAAGCAAGAAAAAAGAAAAACAGTAAACAATCTTATTCACCAACAAAACATTCTATCGTCGAGCAGCAGCTCGAGCAGCAGGACCCTCCGGTTCACCACCACCAACACCTCCTCGACCAGGAGGTGGAGTAGGACTGCTCACACAACTACAATCCCCACCGTTTTCACTATCAGCACATCGCATTTCTTGACAGCCACGATTTAACGTAATAGCACGAGATAGTTGGGCACTAGCGACCCCACAACACGCAAGAGTGTTTAAACCAGCTTGAGCACGTGCAGGACTAATCGGACTAGAATCAACTCCGCCACCAGCCTCGCCACCTCCTCGACCACCACCAACACGAATCTCAACCGCCATCCCACCAATATTTGCAGCCCCAGTATTTGCAGCCATGTTACTATTTTCACCACACATCACATGAGCACACGTGTTATCCGAACCTGAACCACCACGAGCACGACATTGTGAAGCAGCATTAGGATCACGCGGAGCTCTATTACGATCATCGCCACCAGCACCAGGATTCACCTGAGGACCCGCACGATCAGCTCCTTGTGGAGCACCACCAAATTCAGGATGCGCAGCCGCAGCCTCCGAACTCATACAATTCCCACCAAATGTAGCTTGCTCATTTGCCCCAGAACACGAAGACGAACACGAATCAGGATTCGCACAGGAAGAAGCGCCGGCTGGTGCAGCTTTTTTCTTTGCATCTTCTTCGGCTGCTTTCTTAGCATCTTCCATTTTCTGTTTAGCTTCATGATCAGGGAGAGTAGAATGTACAGAACAAGGATCATCAGCACACTTCGCTTTACCATCCGCACCTTTTTCAGCTTTACCATCCGCATTATAATTAAAGCTAGAAACTTGATTACCCCCTTGATCATAACTTTTTACATTCATCCCTGTTGGATTTTTATCTTTATCAAATTTAACAGTATAAGTATCAGAACCAAGCGCTTTTTTTTCATTTAATACGGCTACACCCTTACTCTGGAACACTTTAAAAGAACCAGTTTCCGCACTCATCCCACATCCACCACCCAGAGGATTACCACGTTGCAACTCCATAGTACTATGATGCTCGCCCAGATTCACGCCCTGTTGATTACGTGCATCCTCTTGACCAATACACGCAA
>JAHFSP010000026.1:12636-14395 GCA_023265685.1 Candidatus Woesearchaeota archaeon
TCCGCACTCATCCCACATCCACCACCCAGAGGATTACCACGTTGCAACTCCATAGTACTATGATGCTCGCCCAGATTCACGCCCTGTTGATTACGTGCATCCTCTTGACCAATACACGCAACCATTTGACTGCGTTGCCTATCCGCACCATTATGAACCCTGCCTTCAGCAATATCCGTATTACTTGGGAACAATCCACCGCCTAAACAAGCATCCTCACCAATAACACCCATACCAGAAAATCCACCATTTGATGGATTCGCTAACGGACCACAAAGTGATTGCATAATGGACTGATCAGCCCCGGTTGAAGCAGCACCCCATTGAGAACCAAAACCCCCTTCATTACCTAAATTTAATGCAGGACCCTTCGCAACAGCCTGCTTACCACCAGCACCAGCCCCTACCTGAACACCTCCTACAATACCACCAGCACCACACGGCGAAGACGGACAACCATAACTATCTTCCCCCGTTTCAGGCATGACTTTAGAACCAGCTTTAACCATATCACCTAATTGACAATGACCATTACCAATAGTCCCTGGACGAAGAGAATTAAGCAAACTTTCGGGATTAACACAATCTTGCTTAGAATTACCCTTACAAACAGGAATACCAACCAATTGACCTGAAACACGATCAAAAAACATCATATTCTGCGTATCCTTCTTTGAATTATACGCACCTTTCAGAAGCTCTTTGTGAGAATTAAAAAACTGAAATAAACCCGAAGCTACCCCGCGATGCTTATCAACATCATAAATAATCAAAAGCGAATTAAAATTAGCCTTGACAAAATCTCCTTCTGCTTTTTCATACCCAAAACCAGCAAGGGCATCCTTTGTAACGATCATACCATGAGCAAGCGCCTGACTTAACCTCGCTGTCTGTTTCTCAGACAAACAAACCGATTGACGAGCAATACCTTCAAGAGGCACAAAACCCGGTATAGAAACACCATCATTGGCCGTACCTGTCATAACTTCATTACAATATTTATAGAAAAGTTGATCTGCAATAACATCCTCAGTATTACATGAAGCCGGCATACCTACCATTTCCGTCTTAAAACGATGATCTAAACTCCTTTCTAGATCAGCTTGAAAAAACATACACCCCAAACTAAGTGCTTCACCTGAAACCACAATTCGAGATTTATCAACATCACTTACTCTAACCGCTTCTAAAGCAGCCTGCAGAGCATTTTGTCTTGAACTCACTGCAGCTACATAACCAGCACCAGTACGCATTGCCGCAGACACATCTCGATTAGAAGATCGTACCCGATCAGAAACACCCGAACTTAACGTTTTAACAGAAACAACTCTGGTTGTTGCACGAACCTGTGCAGCAGCAGCCGCTGCCTGAGCAGCAGGAACAGCGCGACCACCTACTTGAACCGCAGCTCTCTTAGTAGCCAAACCAACAGCAGCATCGCCACCACCTGCAACCGCGTACGCTGCCAATTCCTCATCAGACATTTGTTCCATCGCTGCGCGAAGCTCATCATCTGAAACTGACGAACGATGTGCAAACAGTGAAGAAAACAAAACAACAACAGCAAGAACTGCTATTGTAACAAAAAGGATATTATTTTTAGATTGGGAAACCATAACTATCACCTCAAGATTAAAAATGAAATAATGGGGTTGCGACCCCCTTATAATCCCCCACCGCCTCCTACTCTGCGACTCCTGTTGGAGTAGCAGTATCTACGGAGGCGGTAAAAGAAAAGATACTCTTCTGGACATCACGA
>JAHFSP010000027.1:0-4295 GCA_023265685.1 Candidatus Woesearchaeota archaeon
AGGGAATGTTGCAGATCAAGCTGAATTGTGCTATGCGAGTGAGGGAATGGTAATCCCGGCAGCAAATCAAGAAGCCGTAAGAACAACTAGCCGTCCAGGACCTCTAGCATTAGAATCAATGGCTCGTTTAGCAAATGGCAATAATCTTCCGCATGTATTCACATTTGGCCAACCTGCGGAGAATTATGTTCAAACTCCACGTGGCCAATACCAAGTTCTTGCACTCTACGAAGACCAATCACAACAACCCAAGAAAGTAAGCCTCATTACATTACGAAATATGGGGCCATCCACATTTTTCCCTCTGTCTTCACTCTCTCGTAACCTTGCTCATGGAAGACGTGTCGCAATCAGTTTTGAAAATCAATATTACCTTGTTTCACAGGCAAATGAAGGCCTATTCGACATTGCTCAACTTCAACTTAAACACATACCCACGGGACAACCATTTACCAATCCTACTAACATAGGTAATAACACGTATCGTTTCAATATCCTCGACTCAAAATATTTGTTTATCTCTTTAAATGGACCTAATGTTATTTTCCAAGTAGGTGGTACCCAAGAAGTTCCTGCATCATTTCCTATACCTCACACTCTTAGTCAAGAATTAGAAGTTCCGTTTAATCTACGATCGCCCGTCATCCTCCAAGACCAAGCGGTCGCAGGACAAACACTTACAATCTGCAACATCGACAACCCTCGCGATCCTGCAAATACCATTATCTGTCTTAACAATCAACGTATCCTCAACGTCCAAAAAGACGTACTAACTCCATCTACAATCAATAACCTCCCTGTCGCCTTTCTCTATAAACAAGAACAAAATCAAGATGGAACATCACGTAAGCAAGTATATCTCTATAAACGAGTCATTCTCTCAAATCAAAACTCGCATTTAGATTACAATAATTTCATTAATGCTCTCGTAGAGGGAAGAAAGGTAGTATTTGAATTCGACGAAAGTAGAGTAAGAAACGGCATTAAAACACTTTATCTCCTCGCTCATCCAGGCAGAGACTTATTTGATTTAAGAACAGTTACTCTCACTTCATTCACCCCCCAGGGTCAATCTACTTTAACGTTAGCTGGTTCAGATGCACAAATAACCTTCCCTACTTCTAGTGGCGGACAAATTTCAATCAAACGTAACTACGGTCTTCCCCCTCCTCCATTTGATGTTAAAGGGCTCACCCAAGACCAAATTGACCCCATAGATATCGGTCATGACATTGAAGTACCATTTTTCTCATCAAGTGTTTTACGTTTTATTGATCCTGCCATAGGTGTTGTTCAAAAATCTCCTGACGATAATCCTCGTTCATCAACATTATTCAAACTTAATTTGCATGATATTCGCAAAGATCTCGCATTCAAAGAACCCCAAATTATTACAGATGGCATGCAAAATATGCTTGCGTATTATCATACTGCACAAGTGCAGGGTGGAGTCCCTACCAAAATTGCCAATATGTACCTCTATTACGATCTTTCCGATAACATCCCAGATGACCACACATTCACAGAAGACTTCATTGGTGTCATTACTACTGGCAAACGCATCGCATTTAAATTAGACAATAAATACTACCTACTTAAACACACCAACGCGCCCGATCAAGCAGCGTTCTTTGATCTTAACAATTTGCGCATCACTAATCTAGATGGAGAAAATGAAGTCACGCCTCAAGTAACCAATCAACTCGCTCGTTTTGAGCTTGAAGGTGCTCGCATCGAAGTAGAAATAGATGACGAAAATAATCTCCTACTATTTCACGGCGTCTCAGGCAGAGCCGTATTAGACCATTCTGCTGTTGGTGACTTCTACGGCGAAATCGGTCCTCACGACAGTCTCCAAATCGGCGGATCAACTCTACGTCAATGTTTCACCAATGCCTATCAAGATCTTATTTCAGCAAAAGTTTGCGACGATAACCAACAAGTTCATGACACGGTTATTGACACGCCAGTTCTAGTAGAAATCCCTGTTGCAGCAGGAGTCGCACAACCCAATGTGCCGTACCTTTTCGAAACCAACGGTCAAACTGGTGATGCCAAAAAAGTCATCGTTCGTAAAGTAATAACCCTTGACAGAACCGACAACCCAACCTACCAAATTGCAGATTGGGTTGACTTCACCCATCAAGTAACTGCCGGTGCTCCTCTCTTTAGAATTTCTGGCGAACTCTTCATGCCGCAAACTCCTACAACCACAGCTCAAGACTTCCATCTCATGCGATACCAACAACAAGAACCATTTACCTTACGCGACATCCAACCCATCACCCCTATTAGTGCCAACGGAACATTTGTTATTAAAGATACAATTGTTGTCTTTAGTCAAACCGAAACCAATAACGAAGATATTCCTCTCAGTGCTCAATTCACAGTACAACCATATCACTTCATCCCTGAATCAGGAGAACTTTTAATCTACAACAGCACTCGCGATTCATCAACCCTTTCATTCTCAAATATCTTACACCAAAAACCTCTCCGTCTCATCAAGAACGATGCAGTATTCCCTGATATCATCCAATTCCAACTCGAAGACATTTTCAATCGCTATTTCATAACTGGCGAAACCAAACAAATCATCATCGATGGACAAACTCTTGAACTTCATATAGATGCCATCAACCAAATACAACCTAATCTGGGCGTATTTGAAAACGAAGTCATCATCTCCATCAGACGAATCTAACCATGAAACAACAAAAATCAACAAAACACCGTACTCTCCTCATCATCGTAGCAATAGCTCTCATCATTCTCGCGATCATTCTTCTCTACTCGCGTGGTACAAGTGTCGGTCAATCCATTCATCTCGGACAACTCCCTATCGAAACTCGCGCTGACCTCGCAAGAGAAGATATCGTCACCATGCCCCTTGTAGATCATCGTAGTATTAATTTGACCATTCCTCTCGCCGCAGATGACCCCGCACCACAAAGTTATACTCTCAACATCACTCGTCGAGATGCCAATTCATTTAACCTCACCGTATTCCAAATCAACAAAGGTCCCCAACACAGTTTTCACCTTTTATACAACGACGTCCTATTCACCTCTCTCGAAAATCAACCCGTCATCTTCTACGTCGACCAGGGAGACCCAATCGCCGATCTACGTATCGATTTCACCAACGGTGAATTTGCCATCAGTAGCCCGCATTTTATCTCACCTGACCTCTCTACAATTCAACTCCTTGACGCCGACGACAATCCTCTCCCTGTTGTCATCAACGCAGCAGCGCCAATCCAGTTCAAAGTTGTTGCCAGTAGTTCCGCCGCCCCATCAATTAATGTCAAAGCAACTCAAGAACTTCCTCCTAACACACTTACAACCAGAGTCCCTCTTCAACGTAACCAACAAGACCGAACATCCACCATGGAATTCACCTTCACTCCACCTGCAAATCAAAACGCCGCATTCGTCATAGATATCAATGCTACCGTTGGCCTCCAAGAAACCCATGTCTTCTACACATTCACAGTAGGTAATGTTCTCTATGCACTTAATCAACCCTCTAACCCTGTAATCAAAATCACGAAAGAACCGGTTATTCTTGGTGTTGTCAACGTTACCTTCGCAACGACAACTCAACTCCAAACATTTAGTCCTCCTTGCCTTCCTCAAGACCAAAGTGTAAGCAAAGTATTTTCCATAGAATCCGCAGATCATAATCCTTTACAAACCCAATCAGCAACAAATATTCAACGCGCTCTTAGTTACAAAACGTTAACAGGAGACCTCGAAATCTACAACCGAGGCAATCTAATCCCTGACGACTTTACCACATTCACACCATTCAAAGGATACTTCATCAAATTAGCTGCAGAACAAAATACCGCTATTAGTTACAGCTGTATCCTCTCTTCTGTCGAGCCAGTCCTAAGTCCTCCTCGTCCTAACGATCTTACTCCAACCTACACACTTCAAGCAGGGTGGAACCTTATCTCTATGCCTGGTCTTGTTCCCCAACCTCTCACCGCCTTCCTCCCTCGAGGAGAATTCACCCTCTATGCCTGTCTACAAAATGAAGTTTGTAGCCAAGTTCCCTCAACAACAGCACTCTTACCAGGAAAAACCTATTGGGTCAACACCATTCAAGCTCAAACCTTCCGCTATCAAATTACACCTCTTCCTGCATTGGGAGGTCAACCATGAACTCCACTAATAATACACATTTCCAGAAAACAATAAGCCGTCTCCTTCTCATACTGCTCACCACTCTCTTAACTCTCACCCTCGTCTCCGCTGACAACCCCCCCTCATTAGGAAACTTCATGCAA
>JAHFSP010000027.1:4395-12640 GCA_023265685.1 Candidatus Woesearchaeota archaeon
TGATGATGCAGATACTCTTGCCCAAGAAATCCGCGATCTATTAGGTATCAAACAAGCTGCACCCAGACCTCTCGTTCTAACACCACCTACCACTTGTTCTTATAATTGGGAATGTAGTGGATACGGTTCTTGTATTGGTGGAACACAAACTCAAACCTGTCGTAGAATAGATTCTTGCGACTCTCAACAAAACGTTCAGAAAATTCCTACTCTCTCTCCTCCAACTCAACGATCATGTCAATCAGGTTACACTCCACCCACCTACACACCTCCTACCCAAACTGATGCCCAAATCTGTACTCCTTACAAAAAACGCTGCTTTGGTGAAGATGTACAACGTTGCAGCGCTGACGGCAAAACCTGGGATAGCGTTGAAACCTGCTTCACTTCCTGTAATAGTATAACAGCCAGCTGTGAACAAGAAACAACTCCTCTCACGACAAAACCATCTTCCTCTCCTCCAAGCTCATCAAGTGGCTGGTTGCTCCCGCTAATAGGTTCAGTAATTTTACTTGCAGGCATAGGAGTATTTTTTGTCTATCATGTTAATCAGAAGAAATTTGCACCAGTCAAAGAATATATTACTGATTCACGTGCCCGAGGATACGACGACGTACAGATCCGCTCTCGTCTTATTGGCGAAGGCTGGGATAGTGCCAAAGTTGATAAAATGCTTAAGTAGATAAAATAGAAGTCAAAAAATGGTAGACATTATCATCATGAGCGTTGCAGGCGGCATCACTTTCGTAGGAATATGTTTTTTTCTCCACCACCAATTCTCCCATGCCCACAAACTAAAACAAAAACTTACCCTAGCCAAAAAATCACTCACAACAAGTCCTTCCTCGTTACTCAAAGAAGAATACGAGCAAATCTACAATCTCTACTTTAAACTCTCAGAAAAAAAGAAACGACATTTCTACACTTCCATTATCGAACTTCGCACTGCCGTCGAAGACCAACTCAAAGCTCTCAAACGACTAGAAATCATTCTCGAACAATTCCCCCAAACTCCTCCTGCATCCAAAAAAGCTCTTCTCGACGAAATCGATGAACTCTCCCACCAAATATCCATCAAAGACCAAGAGAAATATACACCCACTATTCTCCACCTCCACCAAGAACTAGAAAAAGAAACGACCTCATAATCCCAACTACAGAAATCTATATAAAACCCCGACTCCCAATCCCCTCCATGGAAATCAAAGACATTAAAGCCAATCAAGGCAAAATCGATCTCATTGCTGATGTTGTAAGTAAAGACCAACCTCGTACATTTGAAAAGTTTGGAAAAGCGGGTCGAGTGTGTAATGTTAAACTACGCGACAAAAGTGGCGATGTCGTTCTTACCCTCTGGAATGATGACGTAGAAAGCGTTAAACTTGGCGACAAAATTCATGTTCAAAACGGCTGGTGTTCAGAATACAAAGGCGAACGTCAACTCTCTGCAGGAAAATTCGGTAAAATTGCCGTTGTCGGCTCTGCCGCCAATCAAGTCATGAGTAATGACCCTGCTATGGTTGATCGTCAGCGTAAAGCCGCAGGCAAAAAAGATGGTGACTTCTTTGATGATGACGACGACGGTGATGAAGATGGTGACGATCCCGAAGTTATTGAAGAAGAAGAGTTTGTAGAATAAACCTCAACCATTTAACTCACATTTTCTTTTTGTGAACCTTTTTATACTTCTTTTTCTTCTAATTCTTTATGGCCATGCAACCAACCCTACGTCTCAAAAAACGCTATCTTACATTTAAAGTAACAATCCCTCTCCAAAATCCCTCCTCTACCTCAATTCCCCACTTCACACCACAAGAACTCGAAGCTGCCACTCAACAAGCTCTTCTCACTTTTCTAGGCGAGTTTGGCGTTGCCAAAGCCACGCCTATTTTCCTCAAAGAACGCTGTAAAGATAACACATTTGTTATCAAAGTTAACCACACTAGCGTCGAACCCTGCCGTGCGGCACTCATTTTAATCAAAAAGATTAAAAACACTCCCGTGATTATGCAAAGTATAACAACGTCAGGGACACTAAAAAAAGCGGTGGAACGTACGAATTTACGTTCTAAACAACAAACAGCTAAATAAAAAAGTACAATGAGGTGCTACGATAATGAATCCTACTGCTAATAACAACAAACAAATGATCGATAAAATGGGCTATGATCGCTCCATTACCATGTTTTCTCCGGATGGACGTCTTCTCCAAGTAGAATATGCAAAAAAAACCGTCAAACAAGGTTCAACTGCACTAGCTCTTGCGTGTAAAGATGGAGTCGTCTTCGTAACCGACAAACGCATCACCTCCAAACTCATTGTTCCTGAAGCTATTGAAAAATTATTTCGCATTGATGAACACATTGGCGCAACTGCAGCAGGAATTATCTCTGACGCTCGTGTTCTCGTCGATCGCGTCCAGCTTAAAGCTCAACAGCATTATGTTACCTACGATTCCAAAATTGATATCCTCGCTATCGTCAAAGAAGTCTGTGACCTCATGCAAATCTGCACACAAAGTGCGGGTCTGCGTCCATTTGGTGTCTCACTTCTTGTTGGAGGGGTCGAAGAAGACGGAACGATCAAACTCTATTTAACAGAACCATATGGTTTATATTTCCAATACCGAGCCGCAGTAATTGGAGAAGGAGAAGAAGAAATTGAACCTATGCTCCAAAAACGCTATCGCCCCACTCTAACTGTTGATGAAGGACTACGTCTTGGTCTTGAAATCATGCGTGAATATCTTAAAACTGAGTTCAACTTTGAACGTGTCGATGCTGCAGTGATTCGTCAAGAGAACAAACGCTTCACCCAACTTTCAAATGACGAATTGAAGAAAATTATGAAACTGTAGGTTTTTGTTGATTTTGTCGTTTTTGTTGAAAAATCCTCTTTCATTTTTTTATCTATCTATTTTTCCTACCTATTGCCCATGGTTTCCCATTCTTAAAACCACAGCCGCAAAGCTTTTAAAGAAAAACCTAAATTATCCTCTCCTTAAAAGAAAGAAATGAAATGGAGGCTCCGTCCCGAGCATCTCGCGTAACGCGAACTCAAGTCAAGGACGGAAGAAGATTACCGTGAGTCAAGTTATTGTTCAAGAACGGGAAATAGTCATTCCCGGACAAATTCTAGCAGAGGGGCTCGATTTTTTGCCTGGTGAAAATACCTACCGAAGAGAAGATAAAATCTATGCGAAAGTACTTGGTTTATTCTCCCTTTCAGCACGAGTAGCAAAAGTTACTCCTTTAGCCGGCCCATATGTTCCTAAAATTGGGGACAATATCATCGGACAAGTTACTGATATTACTATGAGTGGTTGGCGTGTCGATACCGCAACGGCGTATAGTGCTTTACTTAATGTTAAAGACGCAACAACCAGATTCATTCGCAAAGAAGAAGATCTCAGTCAAATCATTGCAATTGGTGATTTTGTTGCCGTTGTCATTACCAACGTTACTTCGCAAAATCTTATCGATCTTTCCATGAAAGAACCTGGTCTTCATAAAATTGAAGGCGGTCGCATCATGCGCGTCAATGCTAACAAAGTACCTCGCATTATTGGTAAAAAAGCCAGTATGATTAACATGATTATCGATAAAACTGGTTGCGATATCGCTGTAGGTCAGAATGGCGTTGTCTGGATTAAAGGAACTCAAAGTGAAGCCGAAAGTCTTGTTCAAGAAGCCATTCGCCTTATCGGATCTAAATCCCATCTCGAAGGTTTAACCCAACGAGTAGAAACGTTTCTCGACGCCAAAACCAAAGAACTTGGTATTGTCGTACAACAACATTCAGCTCCTCCATCAGAAGAAACACAACCTGATGAGGAGTCAGAGGATTAAACATGGCAGCACAATCACACACAACATCTGCAGCGCATTCTACGGTTGCAAACTCTACAACTGCACATACGTATCCACCATACACAACTCGTATTGATGGTCGTAAATTGGATGAACTTCGTCCTATCGAAGCAAAAGCCGGCGTTATTCCTAACGCTGACGGGTCTGCTCTCTTTAAAATTGGAAACACGGTTGCCTATGCTGCAGTCTATGGTCCACGTGAGCTTTTTCCAAAACATTTACAAGATCCTAAAAAAGGGATCATCCGTTGTCATTACAGCATGATGCCTTTTTCTGGTTCTGGCGAACGTATCCGCCCAGGAGCGAACCGACGTGCTCAAGAAATTTCCATGGTCATGACTGCTGCTCTTCAGCAAGTTGTTGATCTAAGCGCATTTCCTAACGCTGTTGTCGATATCTACGTTGAACTTCCTCAAACTGATGCTGGAACCCGTTGTGCAGCAATCTCTGCTGCCTCCATGGCTCTTGCTGATGCAGGAATTCCTATGTTAGATATAATCAGCTCAGTTGCTGTGGGTCAAGTGAACGGAACTGTTGTAGCAGATCTTAACTACGGTGAAGAAGCATATGAAGGCTCTGTTTCAGACATCCCTATTGCTGTTATTCACAATACTGGCGAATTTACCCTTCTACAAATGGATGGAGAAATTAGTAAAGATCATCTCATGAAAGCACTTGAAATGGGAAAAATCGCCGCTGAAAAAATCTATCAGATTCAACGCAAAGCGCTTCTTGAACGCTTTACCAAGGAGTAAACAGAGGATTACCATGGCACTTATAATGAATAAAATCGCGATCGCGGCTCTTGCTGGACAAGGCAAACGTCTTGACAATCGCACATTAACACAATATCGAACTCCTATTAAAGTTGATACAATGATCTCTAAAACCGCAGAAGGTTCTGCTAAAGTTCAAATCGGAGACACTGTCGTTCTTGCAGGAGTTAAACTCTCAATTGAGAAACCCTACAACGATACTGCTGACGAAGGCGGTATTATGGTAAATGCGGAACTCGTTCCACTTTCAAGTCCAGAATATGAATCCGGTCCACCAACGATTAAAGCTGTTGAGTTAGCTCGAGTAACTGATCGTGGTATTCGTGAAGCAAAAGCTGTTGACATGAAAAAACTCTGTATTATTCCTGGTGAAAAAGCGTGGTTTATTACTGTTGACGTCATCACTCTTAACGATGCAGGCAATCTCTTTGATGCAGCTGGTCTTGCAGTACTTGCAGCACTTAAACACGCACGTTTTCCTGTTGTCGATGAAAAAACTGGCGCTATTAATTACAAGGAACACACTAACAAAGAATTGCCTTTAATCAAAGAACCTCTCCCCATCACCGTCTATAAAATAAACGGCAAATTGATGGTTGATCTCACTCGAGAAGAAGAGAAAGCCTACGATGCTCGCTTGACGGTTGCTTCTGATAAAGATGGAACTATCTCTGCTATGCAAAAAGGCGGCAACGCTCCACTAACCATTAACGAAATTTCACAAATGGTTGATATTGCTGTTGACAAAGCACGCTTCTTGCGTGAACAACTCAAACATATTTAGAATTCAACTTAAACTAAACTTCGAGGAAATGAACTATGGCTCAAAAACACCACACTGAAGAATCACATGAAGTGCATGATTTCACCAAATACGAAAAAGCTCGCATGATTGGCTCTCGTGCCTTACAACTCTCCATGGGAGCACCATTTTTCGTCAAACTTACTGATGAACAATTACGTGCATTGCGTTTTGATCCAATTGAGATCGCCATGGCTGAATTCAAAGAAGGCGTCTTACCCATTACTGTTCGACGACCTGGCGCTGCCGCAGCGTAAGTTTATTTTTTTATTTCTTTAAAATGGCGCAATTTTCTTACAAAACAATTCCTCTACTTTATGTTATAGATCATGCTCTATTGACCTATTTGCGTCGAGGAGAGCCCGTACCTGATGGTTTGACTTTGCTTGATCGACTTTATGCAGAAGATCGACGAGTATTTCATGCAGATGATGATACACTTCCAGGTATTTTAGCCTGCGAACGTGATCGCATCGAAGGTGGGCTTCCATTTGGTCCAAATGATTTACCTGATTCAATTGATCATTCAGAACGTATGGATTTTCTCAACGCGTATCAAACTGCGGGTGCATTAAGTGATGTAATCTATGAGGTTATGTGTTTGGGTTCTCAAAGTTCTATTGCACGCCTCAGCTCTAATGATGCTCATAAAAGATTAACTGGATTAGACTTACTGTGGAGATTAGCAGATGGCATGCATACCTCAACCTCAAAAACGCACGACGAACATTTTTCTCCTCTTGCTCAACTTTATGAGCTTGCTTTTGAACGGTATCATGAAGCTCATGCTCAATTAAGAGGCTGCCTTGATGAAGAAGATCGTTGGGAAATAGATGTTGGAGAAAAAAATGATATTCGATCCTGAAACATTAGTAATTGGTTTTATTGCGCTTGAAGCTCGTATTAGTTACAAACGAAACGGAATCGTTGTTCCAGACTCTATTAAAATCATGGAAACAGGCAGATTTGATCGAGACCCTCCAACGCCCCTCTTTGAATACGCTGCGCGTCGACTACAATGGGCACGAAATGGTGAACCCGAAAATTTCAGTGCTGAAGAAGTAATCAGTGAAACTTTTGGAGCGTATGAAATTGCTCAACAGTATGTCACGTCTTCACTACAGGGGATAGCACTTAAAATAGCATATGGCGACGTTCACCAACAGGGGTGGGTAGTCCTAGAAACACCGAATATCCTCAATCATTTTACTCAGATGCAACTGTGTCTAAAACTTGCTGAAGGTATGTATAAATCGTTTCCCAATCCTCGTAATGATCGTTTCTTTCCACTTGAAGGACTTAGGGAGGCTGCATTAGATCATTTCCAAACCACTGCACGTACCCTACGACAATATCCTCATCTAAAAACTGAAATTGAAACGATAATGGATATGCATTATTGTCCAGATGCTTAATCTAAAATCATGGCCTAATCTAAATCCTAAAAATGAACTCCACCATCACTCCCCAAAAACTTCAACAGTACTTCTCCATAACCAAAGAAGCTCTTGACAAAGCCCAAGTTGCCTTCGATCAAAAAAGACTCGTGCAAGCCACCGATTTCTTTGATATGGCTTCACGCTACTACCAAGATGCCACATTCTTCCATGACCAAAAACAAGATGCCGTTCTCGCATTTGCCGCTCTAAACTATGCCCATGGGTGGCTCGATGCCGGAGCTCGTATTGGCTTGTTCCAAGTTCATGATTCTCGTTTATTTACCGTCGATGAAAAGTAGTTATTTTGTACTATTAGCATTCCTGTTTCCAATCTCAAGTATATACTTTATAACTACTTGGGAGTACTAACTGCCCGAAAGATTTATAAAGAACGTGCCGTTGTTGTTACTATCCAATAGAAGTACTCAAAAACATATTTACAACTCATATTAGAAACCAGCGAGGGAATGATCATGATCGTACAAAAGGATTTTTTAAGCAAACTCAAGGACTTTGGTCTAAATTCATATGAATCCAAACTCTGGATCGCTCTTCTTTCTCGTGGTGTTTCCACTGCTGGAGAACTCTCTGATATCTCTAATGTTCCTCGTTCTCGTGCATATGACGTTCTAGAATCCCTAGAAAAGAAAGGTTTTATCGTTGTTAAAGTTGGAAAGCCAATAAAATATCTTGCAGTGCCTCCCGGTGAAGTCGTTGAACGTGTAAAAAAACACGTCGTCGAAGAAGCCGAAGAAAAAAATCAAACTCTCTCGCAATTAAAAGATAGTGAAGTCCTCGAGCAACTTAACACTCTTCATACAGAAGGTATTAAACTCGTTGATCCAACCGACAAATCTGGTGCATTTCGTGGCCGTGATAAAGCTCACGAACATCTCGTTACTATGATCAAAAACGCTAAAAAAAGTGTTTTAATCATGACTTCTAAAGATGGAGCACAACGCAAATACGATTTATTATCCAATCACATTAAACGTGCTGTAAAAGCCGGTGTTGACGTTCGCGTTAGCGTTCCTCAAGGAACTGACAAAGAAACCGTTGCTAATTTTGCAAAAATTGCCAAAGTTGCTCAACACAAAGAAACTGTTCCTGCTCGTTTCTGCACTGTCGATGCAAAAGAAATTTTCTTCTTCTTAACTGACGATGCAAAAATCCATCGCAGCTACGATTCTGCTGTATGGGTAGAAGCCGCTCACTTTGTCAACTATTTTGACGGTCTTTTCGACAAAGAATGGAAAGTTAACTTCAAACAGTAATTTTTTTAGATTTCATTTTTTCATCTTTTCTAACGGTGGTTTTTCTATGGAAAATATAAATAATCTTCCTCTCATAATAACTGGG
>JAHFSP010000028.1:0-1151 GCA_023265685.1 Candidatus Woesearchaeota archaeon
TTAATTATGCGGTCATGAAATGGCAAGAACGAGCCAATATGTTGCTCTCCTCCATTTAAAAGTTTTTCTAATTCATCTACACCACTTGCTACATTTGACCAACCGTCTGAATATAAGGCCTCTAACGGGTCATCAGCAGTAAGGGCCATAACTACAGCACTCATTGGTCTACCACTTGCATCTTTTCTTTGAGATAACCAATCTCTGTTTTTATCAAACCATTTTTCTAATTTGTTATTTAGCATCCTGTCTACTGCATCTGTTCCAAACGTTAACAAAATCCCCTCATAACCCATTTTAAATATTTGGTCTATGTCAGCAACAATTTCATCTGCCTTTTTATCAGTAATATCTTCACTAAAAGTATTGTTTACAACTACAGCTCTTCCTCCATCAAGAACTCCATTAATTAAGTCCTGTTTTGAAAAGTATTTTTGGTTTGTAATTTTAAAGAAATTCTGAAGTAATTTTATATCTTCATCTGTGGGAGAATTCGAAAGTACTGCTCTAAGATTTTCGGCTTCAAAATCACTTATAACACTTACAGCTTCAAGAAAACCAATGTATTTAAGACATTGTTCATAAGTGGGTTGCCCATGTAATGCAAAAGGCCCTTGTCTTAAAGTACTTACAATCTCAATTGGATTTTCTGGTTGTCTACGAACTCCTTGTGCATCTTCAAAGCAACAAACAGTACCTCCACCAACAGCAAAAGCTGCATTCTGTGGATATTTATTTACTGCTGGTTGTATTGTTAAACTCATACAAATCTTAAATAATTATTCAAAAAAATGTACAATTATTTTAACCTATACATTATTTCACTACATTAAATTGAATTAATATTGGTCTACAGTACCCAAATTTAAGCCTTTTTCCCTAAAATATAGCAAGTTACATCATAGAATAATTAAGCCACTTTCCTAAAAATATACGGCTTTTCTTCGTATACACAAGTTCGAACTTCCTTCCAGTTTTTAAAACGGCTCATCACATGTATCAAGCTACTGACTGCAAATAATGTTCTGCACTTACAATTCTCTGACCTTGAGGTAATACCGGGCGTACAAGGTCTTCCCTATATCGAAAAATATTCCCTAACTCATTTTGTCTCCGTAATATAGGATCAATTCCGAAATACTCACGATACA
>JAHFSP010000028.1:1251-12573 GCA_023265685.1 Candidatus Woesearchaeota archaeon
CAAGAATAAGCATATTAATAATTGTTTCCCATTTTCAATAATCAGACAGGGAAGTAATTAAACATGGTAGAATATGAATCATAGGAATGAAAAGGCATTAGTACTACGTTAGATTTAGAATTGTCATAAATGTTAGCTTACTCTTCAATAAGGTTTTGACTTAATAAATAAGTTTGCAGATACAAGAAGAACTCATTGACATTAAATTTATTAGCAAGGTAAATGAGAGTATTTCATTGCAAGAATTATTATTGCCAAATTAATAGGAGAAATTATCATGATATTTAAATTGTTCAAGAAAATCTTTTTCAACAACAAAAGCAGAGACAAAAGCACAGAACAGCTAATAAAAGAATTAAAGGTTAGGGCTGCCGAGCTGGCTATTTTTAAAGAAGCAGAGTCCAAAAGACTTAAATTCAAGTTAGCAAAAATTTGAATGTTTAATTTGAAAGTTATTACTTTTTATTTAAGTTCTTTTAAACCTTTAATTATGATTCAGTAATAGATTCGTTGTTCTTGTTAAACTGAATTTCAATAAATCTTTTAAATCTTGCAAGAGATTAGCTTTCAAATACAGAATTTAAATCACCATTTGATTCTAATATCGCTAATGCTCTAGGCTAGCCCTAAAATACACATACTCTTCAAGTCTTTGTGGTATATTGACTGAGCCTGGTTATTAGGCTAGTAGTAGTACAATGCAGTGTTTGTAATCTTGAGAAGAGTATTAAGTTGTTATTTAAATATAGTTTTCTTTATCCTCTTTTAAAAATTGTCAAGTACTAAAAGAAAGAGGAAAATAATGTCAAAAAAAATATTTGTTGGTAATTTATCGTTTGAAGTTACGGATTTTGATCTTGAAGATCTTTTCAAGCAACATGGAGAAGTACTTTCAGCTAAAGTAATTCTTGATAGAGACACAAGTCGTTCAAGAGGATTTGGTTTTGTTGAGATGAGTTCTGATGGTAGTGCACAATCTGCAATTGATGCACTAAATGGAACTGAATTAAAAGGAAGAGCTGTTAATGTTAGTATTGCAAAAGAAAGATCAAATGATAGAAGCTCCGGTGGTTTTAGCGGAGATAGAAATCGTTATTAATCTTCTCTTGTAAAAATCGATTTTTTCATAATATTCTTTCCTTTTTCAGGAAATCTATCACTAGCAGTATGATTAATATGCTGGTTATGGTGAGGTTCTTATCTAGGTTTTTTAAATAGAGAGTATGATGAAGCTTAAGCCGTCTTTTTCGAATATCCTTAATCGTTTTGAATATCAGTTTATTCTCTCTGATGAGAAGGCTGAAGAACCAATACGTTCTGAAATTTTTAGTGTTGAAAGATTAAAACAGCATGCTGAAAGCCTTGCAGTTGCTCAGGCAGTTACAAGTGATCCAAGAAAAGGATATAACCTATCTAAAAGACTAAAAAATAATAAAAAAATTCTTTTTGATTCTTATCGTGTGATTGGTGAAGCAGTAAGTCAAAAACAAGCAATTACATCTGCAGCTGAGTGGCTAATCGATAATTTTCATATTGTTGAAGGACAGTTAAAGGATATAAAAGAACATCTACCAATAGGGTTTTATAAAGAACTGCCAAAACTTGCCCATGATTACCTTAAAGGTTATCCACGGGTGTATGGTTTATCATGGGCTTTTGTAGCTCATACGGATAGTCGTTTTGATCCTGAACTTTTAACTCAGTTTGTACGTAGTTATCAAAATGTTCAGCCCTTAACTATTGGTGAGCTTTGGGCAATAGCGATTACTCTTCGTGTTGTGTTGATTGAAAACTTGAGGTGTCTGAGTGTCCTCATAGTAAGTTCTTTGCAATCACGTAAGGCAGCAGATAAAATAGCAAATGAATTATTGGGGATAAATGGTGGCATACCACAGAATGCAAAAGCTTTTCTGGATAGTCTTGGACCGCAGCAATTAAGAAAACCTTTCTTAGTACAACTTATCCAACGTTTGCGTTACCAGGATCCATCGATAACTCCTGCTTTGCAATGGTTAAACGAAAAACTTGCCAAGATGGATGTAACTGCAGATGAGATAGTCTCTCTAGAACATAATAATCAGTCAGCGGCTAATGTAACTGTCCGCAATATTATTACAAGCATGAGGCTGATTTCTGCATTTGACTGGCGCAAATTTTTTGAGTCGGTCAGTTTGGTGGATGACATTCTTAAGACAAATCCTGTTTTTGCTTCAATGGATTTTGCTACACAGGATCGTTATCGTCATGCTATTGAAGAACTTACCAGGGGTTCAAAATATTCTGAACTAGATATTGCTAGGCTTGTAATTTCAAAGACTCTTCCACCTGCTGAAGATAGGATGACTGATCCAGGATACTATTTGATTTCTTCTGGCAGGAGAACTTTAGAAAAAGAAATAAATTTCCTTCTCTCATTTAGACGCAGATTCCTGGACTTTTATATTTCAAATGCAAAGATTGGTTATGTTAGCACTATCTTAATTCTTACCTTTGCTTTATTAGCTGTTCCTCTTTTTATAAGTTTTGAGAATAGGATTTCTTTCTGGGGATTGTTTATTCTTGCAATAGCTGGATTTTTTCCTGCTTCTGATATTATTGTTGCACTCGTAAACAGACTTGTAGTTATAGTTGTTGGACCACGTTACCTGCCAAGAATTAAACTGACTAGCGGTGTACCAACCTCTATGAGTACATTTGTTGTGATTCCTATTCTTCTCACTGATGAAGAAACAATTGAAGGACACATTGAAGAGCTGGAAGTCCACTATCTTTCAAATCCTGACGGAATAGTACATTTTGCATTACTATCAGACTGGAAAGATTCAGATACTGAAAGTTGTCTTGAAGATACCAAACTTCTTGACATAGCAGCTCAAGGAGTCGATGAATTAAATTCCAGGCACGGTCTTTTGCCAGATGGACAAAAACGTTTTTTCCTTTTTCACAGGAAACGCATGTGGAGTCCAGGAGAAAATAAATGGATGGGATGGGAACGTAAGAGGGGAAAATTGCATGAGTTTAATCATCTTTTGCGTGGGGCTATTGATACTACACATGTTTCAGTAAATGATAAATCACTTGTTGTTCCACAGAATATTAAATATGTAATCACCCTTGATGCAGATACAAGGATGCCAATGGGTATGGTAAGCCAGCTGGTAGGTACAATGGCACACCCATTAAATAGACCTTGCCTTGATG
The DNA here is from genome assembly GCA_023265685.1 of Candidatus Woesearchaeota archaeon. Classification (GTDB taxonomy): domain Archaea; phylum Nanobdellota; class Nanobdellia; order Woesearchaeales; family GW2011-AR9; genus JACPIK01. Next base: position 4,453 of record JAHFSP010000028.1, read on the forward strand.
TAAATTCTATACGGGTTATAGAGGGTTATGGAATATTACAGCCACGAATTATGTCTTCTCTTCCTTCAAGAACAAACAGCTCGATTTTTCAGAAACTTTTTTCAGGACCATCTGGAATTGATCCATATACCTTTGCAGTATCTGATATTTATCAGGATTTATTTGGAGAAGGTACTTATGCAGGTAAAGGAATTTATGATGTAGATATTTTTGAAGCAGCACTTAAGGGACGAATACCGGAAAATGCACTTCTTAGTCATGATCTCTTTGAAGGGATTTTTGCAAGATGTGGTTTTGTAAGCGATCTTGAATTCTTTGAAGATTTTCCTTCTCATACAGAAGTGTCAGCTTCGCGAATGGATAGATGGGCAAGAGGAGATTGGCAACTTTTGCCATGGCTTTTTGGGCGTAAAGGTAAATCTATTCCTTTTATTGGTCGTTGGAAAATACTCGACAATTTAAGACGTACACTGTCTGCCCCTGCTATGTTGTTTACCCTAATTGCAGGCTGGTTTTTACCGCAGGCGCCACATATTTTCTGGACTTGCTTCGTTATAATAACCCTAGCATTTCCTTTGTTCCTTCCATTTATTTCTGGACTTATACCTAATCAGGGAATCAAAGGAAAGAGAAGAAGCTACCTACGTGCCCTTATTTATGATTTTCTACGTGGTTGTGAGCAGACAATTCTCTTGCTTTCACTGCTTATGTATCATGCCATGCTTATGTGTAGAGCTATCTTTACTACTTTATATAGACTGTTTATAAGTAAGAGAAAGCTTCTTGAATGGGTTACAGTTGCACAGGAAAAAACCAGCGCTAACCTCAAGTTAAATTACTTTTTTAAAAGACACAAAGTAGCTGTTTTTTTTGCAATTATTTTTGGTATTCTAATTTCCCTTTTTAAAACTAATGGTGCAATAATAGTTGCTACTCCTTTTATCTTTTTGTGGATAATGTCGCCTGTTATTGCATGGCTTGTAAGTTTGCATCCTAGAACTGATCCTATAGAACCTCTAGCTCAAGAGGAGATAAAAGCATTTCGCCTAATTGCCCGCCGCACTTGGAGATTTTTTACTACGTTTATAACAGAAGAAGATAATTCCCTGCCGCCAGATAATTTTCAGGAAGATCCACAGCCTGTTATAGCGCACCGCAGTTCACCTACTAATTTTGGTCTTTATCTTCTTTCGACTGTTGCAGCAAAAGATTTTGGCTGGATAGGTATTGGAGAAATGGTAAACAGACTGGAATCGACCTTAAAAGTACTAAAAGATCTCCCTCGCTATAGAGGACATTTTTATAACTGGTATGAATTACGCACAAAGCAACCGTTAGATCCACGGTATATTTCTTCTGTAGATAGTGGAAACTTTGCGGGACACCTGCTTGTTACTGCTCAAGCATGTGAGGAGACATTGCAATGTCCTTTGATGACTGTAAGTAGAATTGAAGGAATTCAAGATACTCTCAAACTTTTGAAAGAGTCATTGCTTAATATCCAGGATAAAAGACGTACACTAACAGTTAACCTAGATCAGTTAAATACTGCTATTAGTAATCTTGAAAAACTTCTAAGAGATTTTCCACAAACACCTTTTGAGCATATAGCAAGATGGGAGATGTTAGAAGCCAATGCAGAAACAGTAGCAGATATTGCAAAAACTTTTGTCCAAGAGCATGGAAAAGCTAGTAACTCTGAAGTATTATTTTGGTCTCTTCAAATTCATTCAGATATACGGGGTCATATAAATGACTATAAGCAAATGTTTTCATGGGTTAAATTGTTTGATAAAAACAATATGCCATTTGATCTTGCTGGTGAAGAAATTTTAAATTTTTCATTGACCGATTTATGTTCTTATTATGAGAAGCTTTTAAAGAGTTTAGAAAGTTTTCAAGAAACAAGTCTTCAAAAAAAAGAAATGGAAAGATCATTGAATGGTTGTAAGGCTCTAATGAAACAGCTTACAACAGTCTCAAAACTTGCACATACATTGTTTGATGAAATGGACTTTAAGTTTCTTTTTGATTCTACTCGTAACCTTTTTTCTATAGGTTTTAATGTTGCTGATAACTGTCTTGATCCCTCTTATTACGATATGCTTGCTTCAGAAGCAAGACTTACAAGTTTTATTGCAATTATCAAAGGTGATGTACCTACATCACACTGGTTTTGTTTAAGTCGTGCTTTAACTTCTATTAGACATGGAGCAGCACTTTTATCCTGGTCTGGTTCAATGTTTGAATATCTTATGCCATCACTAATTATGTATACTCCCAGAGGTAGTCTTCTGGATAGAACATGTCGGCTCGTTATAAAAAGGCAAATAGAATATGGAGCTGAGCATAATGTACCGTGGGGAATATCAGAGTCAGCATATAATATCAGGGACCTAACGTTTACCTATCAGTACTCAAGTTTTGGAATACCAGAGCTTGGTTTAAAAAGGGGACTTGGAGAGGATCTGGTAATTTCTCCGTATTCAACTGCTCTTGCAGCAATGTATTATCCAAGAATGGCACTGGAAAATTTCAAGAGACTTGAAGAAATTAATATTCTTGGATCTTATGGTTTCTATGAAGCTTTAGATTTTACTACTACAAGATTACCTGAAAATAAAGAAGTAGCAATAGTAAGAACATACATGGCTCACCACCAGGGAATGTCTTTAGTTGCTCTTGCAAATGTAACTTTTAAGGGTATTATGCGCCACCGCTTCCATAATATCCCAATGGTAAGAGCTGCTGAGCTTTTACTTCAAGAAAGAACACCACGTAATGTTGCTGTAGTAGATTCTAGGCAAGAACAATTGGGAATCAGCAATGTTAAAGACGTTGCTCTTGTTCAGCCCGCTTTCAGGCATTTTAATTTGCCAAATCTTCTTACACCTTCAACTCATCTTCTATCAAATGGACACTACACAGTTATGATTACTTCAGCTGGTTCAGGATATAGCAAGTGGAATGACCTTTCAATTACCCGTTGGCGCGAGGATGTTACCTGTGACATGCGGGGTAGTTATATCTTTTTATATGATACAGAAAAAAAAGAGTCATGGTCTGCTGGATATCAACCAACTGGCATTAAACCTGATCAGTATGAAGTAACTTTTACCGAAGACAGAGCAAGAATAGTCAGGCAAGATGGTGATATTACAACAAGTTTAGAGGTTGTTGTATCTAGTGAAGATGATGCAGAAATCAGACGTGTTTCACTTAGAAACACAGGCTTGTTTACCAAAGAAATAGAAGTAACCTCTTACAGTGAAATTGTTTTAGCTCCTCAGGGAACTGATATTATGCATCCAGCTTTTTCAAATCTGTTTGTACAAACAGAGTATCTCCCTGAAATGACTGCTTTGATTGCAACAAGACGACCACGTTCTTCAAGTGAAATACCGGTCTGGATGGCTCATGTTATAGCTGTTGCTGGAGATACAAATGCTGGTATTGAATATGAAACTGACAGAGCTCGTTTTCTTGGGCGTGGATGCGGGGTTAGAAAAGCTGTTTCAGTGATAGAAGGACAACCTTTATCCAATACTGTAGGAGCAGTACTTGATCCAATAGTAAGTCTACGTACACGTATTCGTATTCCTCCTGGTGTTACAAAACATATTTCTTTTTCAACAATCATTGCTCATTCACGTGAAGAGATTATTGATATTGCAGACAAGTATCATGATTTTTCAATATTTGAACGTGCTTCTACTTTAGCTTGGACACAAGCACAAGTTCAATTACATTATCTGGGTATTGACAACATGGAAGCAAATTTCTTTCAACACCTTGCAAACCGCATTATCTATTCAAACCCTTCCATGCGTCCTTCGAGTGAAATTCTTAAACGGAATACTTTAAGCATTTCTGGATTGTGGCCTTATCAGATTTCAGGTGATTACCCTATTCTTGTGGTCTATATAGATAATGCGGATGATCAAGCAGTTATTAAACAACTTTTACGTGCATATGAATACTGGCAAATGAAAAGGCTTGCTGTTGATTTGGTTATTATTAATGAAAAAAGTACATCATATGTTCAAGATCTTCAAGTTCTTCTTGAAACCATGGTACGAACCAGTCTTAGAATGTCAGACAATGATCTGCATGAAAAATGCGGCAGTATTTTTGTTTTGAGAGCTGATTTGCTCACTCTTCAAGAAAAAGAACTTCTCCAATCTGCAGCACGATCAATTATGTCCTGTAAAGAAGGAAGCCTTGCTGAACAGATGATGCGTACGAAGCACAGTACTTATAAACCTATTTATCGGAGCAGACATCGGACAAGTACTTCTTTTAGTGAAGATTGGTCAGTAGTACATCCAACACTTGAACTTTTTAATGGGCTTGGTGGTTTTGCTGATGATGGGCGTGAGTATGTAATAATACTTGGCACATTACAATATACACCGGCACCCTGGATTAACGTAATTGCTAATAGTGAATTTGGATTTTTGGTTTCAGAATCTGGATCAGGTTATACATGGTCTTTAAATAGTAGAGAAAACCAACTTACTCCTTGGTCTAATGATCCAGTTAGTGATCCAAGTGGAGAAATATTTTATATCTGTGATGAAGAAACTGGAGAATTATGGACCCCCACAGCGTTACCAATTCGTTTTGAAAATGCAACTTATATTGCCAAGCATGGTCAGGGCTACAGCAGCTTTGAACATTTTTCACATGGGATAGAAAGTAAACTTCTCCAATATGTTAGTTTTGATGATCCAATTAAAATTTCACGCCTTACTTTAAAAAACAAATCAGGAAGAACAAGACAAATATCGGTAATTGCTTATTTAGAGTGGGTTCTAGGATCTTCACGTTCAACCAATGCACCATTTATCATTACTGAGATTGATGAAGAAACCAATGCAATGTTTGCATATAATCCTTGGAATGCAGAATTTGGTAAACGAGTTGCTTTCGCTGATTTTTGTGGGAAACATACTTCATGGACTGCTGATAGAACAGAGTTTATAGGTCGTAATGGGACTCTCGAACAGCCAGCAATACTGGTACATGGAGAGCAGCTTAGCGGAAATGTTGGTGCCGGACTTGATCCATGTTGTGCACAACATACAGTTGTGGAAATTTCTCCTGGCGGAAAAGTAGAGTTGTTTTTTTTCCTTGGACAGACGGAGGATAAAGAAGCTGCTCGTAAATTAATTAAAAAATATAGAATGATTGACCAGGATTCAGTATTAAATAATGTAAAAGAAAAATGGGACAGTATTCTTTGCAAAGTTCAAGTCAAGACCCCTGATCGTAAAACCGATTTAATGTTAAACAGATGGCTTTTATATCAAACATTAGTTTGTCGCTATTGGGCACGTACAGCTTTTTATCAAGCAGGTGGCGCATATGGTTTTCGTGATCAACTTCAAGATGTACTTGCTTTAGTTGTTTCACAGCCTTCTCTTACAAGAGCACATATTTTAAATGCAGCAAGTCATCAGTTTCTGGAAGGTGATGTTCAGCACTGGTGGCATCCTCCTTTCGATAGAGGGGTACGTACACAATGTTCAGATGACAGTCTTTGGCTTCCGTATGTTGTTTATCATTACATAAAAGTTACAGGTGATTACAAAATACTTGATGAAGTTGTTCCATTTTTAGAGGGAAGAGCACTTTCACCAGAAGAAGAAAGTGCTTATTACGAACCAATACATTCTGAGCATAGTGCTACACTCTTCGAACACTGCAAAAGAGTACTTGATAGAAGCCTTAAAGTAGGTACACATGGATTACCATTAATTGGCAGTTGTGACTGGAATGATGGAATGAACCGAGTAGGTCATGGAGGCTCAGGTGAAAGTATTTGGCTTGGATGGTTTCTATATACAACGTTAACACAGTTTGCTGCTCTAACTAAAGATCGAAATGAAAATGACTCTTTAAAGAGCTGGCTTAAACATGCAAGTGATTTAAAAAATGCTCTTGAGAAAGAAGCCTGGGATGGTGCGTGGTACAGGCGAGCATATTTTGATGATGGTACACCACTTGGTTCTACATCAAATGCCGAATGTAGAATTGATTCAATTGCTCAATCGTGGAGCATTATTTCAAAAGCAGCTGATACTGATCGAACTTTAAAAGCAATGGAATCTGTTGAGAAATATTTAATCAGACCAGGTGATAATCTTATTCTTCTTTTTACTCCCCCTTTTGACAAAACCCATCTTGATCCAGGTTATATAAAAGGTTATTTACCTGGTATCCGTGAAAACGGTAGCCAGTATACACACGCTGCAATTTGGAATGTAATTGCCTTTAGTATGTTGGGAAATGGAAACAAAGCTTATGAACTTTTTAGTATGCTAAATCCAATTAACCATGCAAGTACACGCGCTGGTGTTCATAGATATAAAGTTGAACCTTATGTTATTGCTGCAGATGTTTATTCTGAGCCGCCTCATGTTGGAAGAGGCGGATGGACATGGTACACAGGTTCAGCTGGTTGGATGTATAGAGCAGGAGTAGAATGGATTTTAGGGTTAACGGTAGAAGGAAATACTTTGCATATTAATCCATGCATTCCAGATTACTGGGAAGGTTTTACAATGTACTATAAACATGGGCAGGCAAAATATGAAATTTTTGTTGAGAATCAAAACTCTGATTCAAGCTGTGTAAAGAAAGTTGAGCTGGATGGCAAATCTATAACACCGGTGGAAAATGGTATTCCGCTAGTTGATGACAGAAAAGTTCACACAGTAAAAGTTATGATTTGTCAGTCTAACAATAATAAATCAAACTTGAATTAATCTGCCAACTAAAAATCACAAATAACTCTAAACCCTCTCTCAGCTTTACAATAACCATATTTCACCATGTCTAAGAATAATAAGAAACTCATAAAGATATTTCTATAAATTTCTTTCATTTATTTAGCAGAGGTTAGGCAAATAAAGTAAATCTGACACTGTGCGATCATGCTGCTTTCTTAAAAATATAAGGTTTATCTTCGATAATACAAGTTCCCGCCCTTGTTGGGGCGAGGCTCGCTCACCCGCTCCGACTCGCGTCGAGCGAGGCGAGAGCTTTGCTTGAGCGGCGAACTTCCTTCCCGCCAAAGGACGGGTCCGCCTCTGGCGGAAACTAGGGGGAGTTCGTACTTTTAAAGGAAGCATTAGTTAATTCTGGTGCTTCCTTTTTTGTTTTTTAGTAAGCCTAATCAACCTTAGAAAAAAGCAGAAGATTTACAAAACAGCTTAAAAAGAAATCTCAGAAATAACCATATTTTCCAAAAACTCATTGCAATTAGTTTACCCGCCTAAGGCGGGCTTTGGGGTTTTTTGTTTTTATGCTTTTAAGAAATCTTTTAAGGGTAGAAAAGCTACTCCATCTTTTGAAACTTCAATTTCATCTCCACTTACAAAGTGTGCATAAGCTGCTTGTACATGAGTATTTGAAGCAGTTGATATTCTTGGTGTGAAAAATGGTCTGACTGGTATTTTTATCACTACACCAGCATATCCTTCCGAGTTAGCAGACACAGCTACCTGACGACTGGTAACTGATTCAAAATTATCCCCAGGTCTTATTAAAAATGTATGCTTTCTTTTAATATCCTCCCATTCATTTTGTGTAACAGCTCTATAGAGCGTCTTGCTTCCTTTGTAAACAAGTGGAAAGTCTTCCAAAAAGTCATAAGCATCTTTAAAAATTTCTTTTTCATTCCTCTTAAACTCTTCCAAGGTACATTCTCTATTTCTACACACTATTTTTTCTAGTAATGGTTCTTTTCCATCATTTACTGTATATGTTTCTTCTTGAAACATCTCTAAATTTCCACTGAGTATACCTATAACTTCGTCTCTATAGTCCTTTCTTAAAAGCTCTTCTGCAGCCTTGTATGCAATACCAAAATCCAAATTCAGTTTTTCTCCCAAAAGTCCTCCAAGTGTTACTTCATTCATATGCGTAAGAACTTGTGTCGTATTTTCTCCTTTAAGGTTCAACTGTGCTACTAGATTACATGCAGCGTGTACTGCTTGTTCATCATCTAAATTTAATTTATCTTTTAAAAATCTTGCGAGCTTATATGTGCCATCAAGAGTAAGACGTTTTCTAACATCACTTATAAGCCCATTATTTCTAAAGACTATGGTTATT
>JAHFSP010000029.1 GCA_023265685.1 Candidatus Woesearchaeota archaeon
ACAGAAACCATGGTATTCTAAACTGATTTCGCAAACGCCTCCTGTGCCTCCTAAGATTGTTCGTACTAAGGATGTTGAACGAGTCTTGTCTCTTCGACGGGATCTTATTCGGCGTGGTGTAAATAAATTGGATGGTCAAGCGTTACTTAGTAAGTCAATTAATGATAATGCAGAATACGACTTTGTGTATCATCTTACTTATGCTGACAACTTTCCAAGTATTCGGAGTACAGGTGGTTTAAAATCTCGTGAACTTCGCTCTACCAATTCCAATCGAATAACAACTCTTCAAGATAGTATTATTGATGCTAAAGCAGAGGAAGCTTTGCCATTGAAATTCCGTGACAAAGGGTATAGCCGTTCAGATGCAGTGTATGCTTTTCCAGATGTATTTAATAAGAATTACGCATGGCCTGAAATGAGTTCTTCGATGGTCAAATTTAAAGTAAAAGTAAATCCGGATACTGCTCTTGTTATTTCTGTAAACCCGTATGAAGAAGTAGCTGACGTTGCTTTTCGTTCTTTTACTTATGGTGAAAATATCTTAGCTGACGCAGAAGATGCTGCTCGTCAGTATTGGTCTGATGCTATAAGCTTGCGTGATTTCAGGAAATATTATGAATCTGATGCTGCTCCTACTACGATACACGGCTCGAGATACCACTTGAATGAATTTGGTCGGGCAGCTGTTGCTCGTGGTAATAAACTTCCATCTATGATAGAAAATCCCGAAGTATTAATCCCTCATACTGTTCCAGTTTCTGATATTCGTGTTGCTGAAACAGGTAGGGATGTTACGGATAGTCTTAAAGAAAGTATGGTGAAAGAGTTATCTAGTTCTTCTTCTCAATCTGGTGAAAATATTAAAGCTGCTCAAAAAATGGCTGAGGAGACTGCTCAGAGCGAGTCTTTAGTTGATTCTTCTCTTGCGTCTGGGTTGAGGTGTGATTGTGGTGGTGTTGGTGCAGTTGCTGGTGGGACGGTGGTGGGTGCTGCGTGTTGTGTGAAGGGTGCTGCACGTGTGGTGAGTAGTGTTGATCCGGTTTTAGTACGTGTTGTTCAAAGTAGTGTTCCTTCTTCTCCTCTTACGATTGCGTCTCAAACTCCTACGTCTTTGACTTTGAATGCTGGTAAAGCTACTTTTGGTGTGCGTGCTCCTGCTGGTGTTTCAACGACGGCACAGACAGTTGCGATAGCGAAAGCTGCAGCGTTTGTGGCGAATAATGGATTGAAATTGACTGGTGTGAATGATGACGATGATGATACGGTTGCGCTGATTGTTAATGAGGTGGGGTGTATTGGTGATACGTCTGAAGGGTGTAATGAGTTGGCGATAGAAGATATTTCTTCTACTGCTGATGAAGCGGATATTCCTTCTCCGGTTACTGTTGATTTTCAAATAATTCCAGATTATACTCACAGTGGTCATGATATGCAACAAAAAATGTCCCGGTATGGTGGTAAAAGTTATGTACAAAATGTTGCTGCAAATGGTGGTCGTGAGGTGGGGTATTATGTTCCGGCTTCATTTGATCCTGCAAAGCCTACCACGTTAGTGTATTTTTTTCATGGTAATGGTGGACAGGAAGTTACAAGTAGTAGAAACATGGATAATGCTCTTCGTGCTATTAGTTCATCTACTCAAAATGTAGTTTTGGTTTATCCTCTTGCTGAAGGACCGAGAGGGAAGGGGTATACCACTACAGATGGGTTATGGATGGGTACTAAACAAGAAAACATTAATGATTTGCACACTTCGAGCGTGACTGCTCTTGGTAGATTGCTTGGTAAAAATTTGAATATTGGTCAAGTTGTTCTTGCAGGGCATAGTGGTGGTGGTAAAACACTTGCTAATGTGGCTACGAGTGGCGGGATTAAAGATATTTTTATACCGGTTCATTATTATTGTGCTGATTGTACTTATGTTGATTGGGGTAATCAGGTTGCAAGTCATCTTAAAGATAATGAGGACTTCGAAGTTCATTATATGCAAAATGGTGAGTCTGGTACTGCTGAGTCAGCACGGAGTCTTAAGAGAAGCGTTAGAAGTGATTCAAGGGTTCGTGTGGTTGATGAGCGTTCTAATGACCATCAAGGTTATATTTTGGGTTTGACAAATTATCTGGTTCCAAATTCAAATGCTGTTGCGGCGAATTGATTTTCTTTGGTTGTTTCTTTGTTAACTGAATGGGTTCATTTTTCGCTGGGTTGTTAATTTGGCAAATCTGTTACGAGATTAACATTTTAGCTATATTTTAGCTTTAATGTTAATAGTAAAATATATAAATGGCTGTGTCTTTTAGTTACGAATGGATGATCAGTTAAGGGAATTAGAAAGTACTTTTTTGGAAGAATACGAATCAGCCATGCTTCTGTTAGTCCATACAAAAACAAAAGCAGCGGTTATTTTACTTTTAAAATCATTGTTTTCGTTGCTAGATTATCTTATTTTTGAGAAGTATCAGAAGTTGCCTAAGAACCATACGGAGCGTTTTCGGATTTTAGAGGAGAGAGAGCCCCATCTTTATCTCTTGGCAGATGAGGTTTGGCAATTTTATCGGGATTCGTATACAAAACCTGCTGTTGAGAAGTCATTAACTCTTTTAGAAAGAACCATTAAGGAGGTGATCGTTTCTCATGAAGGATATAGTCAAAAAATTAAAACCGTTGTTAAAAAATAAGGAGGTTATTGATCTGATTATTTTTGGTTCAACTGCGAAGGGAAAAACTCGTCCTGGGGATTTAGATTTGGCTATTGTGGCTGCACCAGATATTGATAAACTTGCGTTTCGTGCGAAAGTTGCAGCACGTTTTTCTACTTCTGTTCATGTGCAATTCATGTCTTTGAATGATTATGATTCATTCTTTCTGGTAACGTTGATTCGCGAAGGTTATTCTGTTAAGCATGATTCTTATTTGAGTGATCTTTATAAATTAAAACCGATGGTATTATTCAAATATGATCTAAGACGTTTGACTGCCTCTCATAAAGTGCTTTTCTCTCGTGGTTTGAGTAAATTTAAAGGTATTGAAAAGATTGCTAATCGAGTAGTTCTGGTTCCAACTTCGATGTCGGGCGAATTTGAATCGTTTTTGCGGCATTGGAAGATTGACTTGGATTCAAGGGAGTATTCTTTGTTGCCTTTGGTTCGTCATGAAGAATAAGTAGGTTTATATAGCTTAAATTGCTCCTTATGCTCATGAAAAGAGGACAGGTGACGGTGTTTATTGTGGTTGGGGTGTTGGCGTTGGTGATGTTGTTCTTTATTATTTCTTTGACATCTCAAAGTTCTCGTAGAGACATTTCTCAAGAGGAGGATTTATTATTTGCTCAACCTGTACAACAATTTGCACAGAATTGTATTGAGAAAACTCTCCATGATGCAATATTTATGGTTTCTTCACAGGGTGGTTTCTATAAGACTCCTGCTCCATTTATAGAATACTCTTATTTTCAAATTCCGTATTATTTTGATAATGCAACTTTGATAAATCCATCTGAATCTCTTGTGGTGCCACAGATTGATCAGTATCTTAGTGTTAATCTTCCTATTTGTCTGGGTAATGTTAGTTTTCCAGGATTAATAATTACTTTACAAGTACCGGTATCGATGATTAATATTGAACAAAATCAAGTTGTAGTAGATTTACATTGGCCCATTGAAGTACAAAAGGAAAATTCTATTAAAATTATTTCTGATTTTATAGTTACACAACCTGTGGAATTGGGTAGTGCGCTGTTATTGTCCCAACAAATAATTCAAGAACAAGAAAAATACCCTGATTCTGTTAGAATGAGTCGTTTAACTAATATCTCCGCAGATAATAACTTGTTTATTAGACTTTATGATTTGAATAATACGGTTATTTATGCATTGGATTACCCTAATTCCACTTTTAGTCCAGAGTATGTTTTTACTTTTGCGGTGAAGTACCCGTGGTAAGAGGATTTTTATATTTGATGCTATTTTTAGTTCTAGTTTTAACTATTAGTGTTATTTCTGTGGATGATGCTCCACCTTCACAATCAAATAATGATTTTAATATTGAAATAGAACGACTTGGTGTTGACTCTTCTCAAATAGTGGGTTGTAATAGTGGATGTAGTTATGATTCTCAAAGCGGCGTAATAACATTAGTTCCTGGTGCCTTATTTTATAATCCTCCGGATGGTATGACTATAGAATTAAATGATGGTGTTGTAGAGCGCAATGGAATCACTATAAGTGGGTTTGGTACTTTTAAAAGTAGCAAACCTGATAATCTTGTGGGGGGTTTGGTAGCTTATTCATCACTTAGTTCACAGTCTAATTTGGTATTTGAAAACTCTCAAATACAACTTCCACAACCGGCCCAAGCAGGTATTACTGGAACTGGTTCCATTCAGAAGGGTGTACTGGTTTTAGATGAGGGTAACCTTCAAGTTGAAACATCTGTTCAACATCTAACAAATGTTGTCTATGACTCTAGATCAACTGATTCTAATTCTGATATTTTCAGATCGCAAGAGTTCAATTTTATTTCTAATCATGAGGGAGCAACAATAGGTGACACTAATGGCTTTGTTTCTATCGAACCAATGAGAGCTATCAAACTTACTTTTAGTATTGGTACCACTATTCCTGTTTTATTGGTTGGTAAGAGACTGAATAATGAGGGAACTGGTTTCGATGATTCAGTAACCCCTACTATTACAATCCATGGTGCCCCTTCTATTTCTATAAAAAGTGCTCAGTTAACTCAGGAAATAAAAAATGATAAGGGACAAATTTTTGATATAAAAAGTGTTCCTTACAAAGTGAATGTAAATGGCAAAGATCATATGGTCATTGGTGATCTTGATTTTAATAAGGGTCGCATTTTTATTCCTAAAAACGGACTAAGTGATAGAGAGAAACAGCGTATGGTTGATGGTGTTTATGTCTCGACTTCTCAGGCAATCCCTGTATTTTTTGATGATAAAGTCCATGATGGTAATTTTATAGCATTGGGAAATCAACTTCGTGCTGGTGGAAAAGGATTTAAAATTGCATTAAGTCAGGAGGGTATAGGGAGATTATCTCCTGACTTTTATCATCACTTCGAATCTAGCCCTTATCTTAACTTGCCTGCTGGGACATATTCGCCAACGAAGTTTATTGTTAATTTTGATGGTGAAATGAAAACACCTCCTCAACAAGGTTTAATTATGATTAATCCAATTGAACAAAAAATAAAATCAGAGGGTTTTTTGGAAATAACCACAGGTACTCACGCAGTTCAATATTTTAAGAATGGGAATTCACAGCAATATAACTATAAATATGTTGGTTGTGGTGGAAAAAATGCAGATGATTTTAGTGAATTTTCCTGTGGTGCTCTTCCGTATACTTTTGTAGATGGAGGAGTTATAAATTTTGTGACAGAAAAGAAGGCTCCTAATGTTAAGGTTTTAGATCGTGGTGCTCCTCTTTATCTTAAAACTGATGGTTCAATTCAGGAGGTTTTTATTTCATCTGGTGTCAATGGGGAAAAAATTACTGATTTTGTTCAATTTGATGAGGATAAAGTCTATATGCTTGCTTATCGCGGTGGTGCGGCAGCAGCTGAAATAATTGGAGATGATAGAGCAAAAGAAGAATGGGGACATGTTGGTGTCATGTATTACAAAGGGGGAAAATGGTGGGTTGCTGAATCAGATGGAGTAAGCGCAAAAATAAGACAAGGGAAAGATAGTCTTTTTAAAAATACTGCAGATGGTGTTTGGTTGGTTGTTGATGATGGAAATAAACCTATTAGTCCAACCGATGTTGCTGATTATGCTGAAAGCTTAGTCGGTGCACGATACGATGTTAATCCATTAACACCTCAGGCGCTTCATTGTACAGAGGTTGCAACTGCTTGTGTAAGTGCTGGTCTTAAGAAACCTTACGAGGGGAGAGTCACTTTTAATGATATTTCAGATATGCCTGTTAGCTTTATTGCTAAGAGTCTTGCTGCTGGTCCTGTTGTTAAAACACCACGATGGGCTTTAGGTAGTCCTAATTTAGAAGAATTATTTGTTAGGTCTCCTCCCAGAAAGAAATAGATGAGTAAGTAAAATGAATTTTTAGATTTGATGAACCATTACTGCGGTGTTATAATGAATAGCCACAACGTCTTCAATGTTTTTAGCATATCCACCTGCTAGTACTACGGTTGTTGGTATTCTATGATGTCGTAGTTTGTTTATTATATATTCATCACGTTTCTTTAAACCATCTATTGTAAGCTGAAAATTACCCAATTGATCTTCTTTGTATGGATCAGCACCAGCTAAATAAAAAACTATATCAGGTTTAAATCTAGCTATTTCTCGATCAAGATTTTGGGCAAGTACTTCTTGATATATCGTATTTGTTATCCCATCGGATGCTTTTAGATTAGCTTTAAAATCAGGTTCAAAACGGTTGCTTTTAGAGGGATAGTGGTTGTCTTCTTGATAAATGTCAAAGATGAATACATTTTCTTCACCTAGAAAAATATAAGCATTTCCATTTCCATGGTGAACGTCGCAATCTATAATCATTGCTTTGCGAATTACTTTTTCTGATTGAAGACGTTTTATGGCAATTGCCACATCATTAAGATAGCAAAAACCTTCTTCATGATTTGGGAATGCGTGATGAAATCCTCCACTTAAATTCATGCTCATGCCCTCTTGAAGACTAATCAGTCCAGCAGTATATGTGCCTGCACATGCTGCTTGAACAAAAGCATTAATTTGTGGTGTTACTGGGTTTTCACCGTTTAAAATACCAATTCCTGTTTTTGCAAGTTGATCTAGATGTTCAACGTATTTTCCATTGTGAACCCGAGTTATATCTTCTGTGGTGAGTTTGATTGGTAATCTAAACTGTTGAGATAAGGGAAAACTGTCGTGAAGTTTCTGAAATTTATCTACGGGCACTACATTTCCCGATGTTAACCAGGAGTAAGGGGGTAAATGGGTCCAGTTAAAAGAGTAAGTTGGATCCCACACAAATCGGGATAATCCGGCCTTTTTTGCTTGCGCTTCTCTAAAAATTAGAGTTGCTATAACTCCTGCTGTACTTGTTAAAAAAGCGCGACGGTCCATTTTTATGGAGGCACCATATGCCATTTTTGAAAGTAGGTAGCTTGGTTAAGAAGTAATGGGTCACTTAACTCATGACGAGAAATAGTGTTATCTCGATTATAATCCATAATTAAGTTAAGGTTTGGGCACATGTATTGATAGTTGGGAGGTACTAGGATATTTTCTCTGGTTTCACTGAAAGAAAGTCTATTTCTGAAAGTTTCGAGTGTTTCAGGATCATTTTCTATGGTGTGTGTTAAATCTGGACAAAGAAAAAGTTGATTTGTGATTGAAGGAGCATTTAGTGGTACATTAGATAAACTTGGTTGCTGGCAGTTTACTAGTACTGCTAGAATTACAGAGTAAAGTACTTTCATAAATCTAATTTTGATATACTTCTTTTTAAACTTTATGAAAAATATCACTAAGAAGTGGTAAACTAGAATAATAAAAACTTACCCGTGTTTAAACTCGCCGGCAATATCAATTAATTCTACGTGTCCAAGCATGATGCCACGGCAGCAGAAGCGACGTAATCCTAATGAGTCAAGAACTTTTCCTGTATCTTCGCCTTTGTCAATACGTTCTTTGTATTCTTCCCAAAGGTGGCCAACGGGTTTGCCACAGGAAAAGCATCGAATAGGTATGATCATAGTCTCAACAACCTGTATATTATTTATAAATCTTTCTAGATCTAATACTTAAATGTTCGTTCGTATAAAGTGTAAGTTACTCTCTGGATCAGATTTCAATTCCTTCTCTGCATGCTTCTTGAATAATACCTATCTCTTTTTTGCGTCTATCAAATTCTTGAGGAGTAAGACAAACAATATCCATGCTGGCGTTGATCTCACCTTTTAATTTGTACATTAGGACACTTCTGGTGTAAAAATTGATATTTTTAAATGACTCTGCTACGATGAGTACGTCATAATCGCTATCTTTACGTTGTGTGCCTCTTGCTCGTGATCCGAAGAGTATTACTTGGCGAGGAGAGTACTTTTTCTTTACTCTTTCTAAAAAAGGAGTTATGGCTCTAATTTTTCTTTTATCCATTTAAGAACCTCATTTGCAGCTTTGAGTAAGTCTTTGGTTTGTGCTTGAGAATAAAGATGTGCAGGGATAGTTTCGCTCATATCAGGGTAGCGAGTTAGTACATAAGCAGGCGTAAGCATCTGAGCGTGAGAATGTATATTCTTTGGAGCTTTAAGTAGGTTACAAAGGGTAGTAAGATCGTGAGTTCTAGGAAAATTTGCTTCCTTTTCTTTGAGGTAGAGTGCTTTAAGCGCTTTCTCTGCAGATTGTTGAGCTAGAAATACTGCTACGTAATACGCTTTATTTTCTAAATTAGAGTATGCGTTTTGTAAATCAATTTGTGCTTGTTCCCACCAGTTTTCAACTTCTTTACTCATAGTTATAGGGAGAGAAACTATCTATATAAAACTTGCTTGATAAGTCTTACAAAAATGAAAGAATAATCTAAAAAAATACAATAACCATAAATCTAACGGTATGATTTCTGTCGTTTTGCACGAGCTTTGGAATCGTTTGGTTTACGGGTTTCTTTGCGTCGTACGTCAGCAACAAGGAGTAGGCGGTCGTAGTCTGTGAAGACTTTTTTTAGTTCATCATTTTGATCAACAAGTACACGAGCAATGGCAAGGCGAGCAGCGTCAGCTTGACCGTTGGCACCGCCACCGTTGACAGTTACAGCAACGTCGACTTTTTGTGCGATGGAGCCAGCGAGAAAAAGTGGTTCACTTACACGCATTCGTAAGAGGGAATTTGCGAAGTTGTCAAGGCTTTGTCCGTTAATAAAGACTTTTCCAGTACCTTGTTGTAGGCTCGCACGAGCGATAGCAGCTTTACGTTTTCCTTTTGCAAGATTGTGAGTTTTCATTGTTTGGCACCAAGACGTTTGCAGACTTCTCCTAAGGAGATGTATTTGAGCATAGGGAGTTTGTCACCACTTATTTTGGGATTGGCAATAGCAGGTTTTCCTTCAAGTTCAGCTGGAACACCAACGTAGCACAACACGCGTTTGTAAGCTTCACGTCCTCGTGTGAATTTCCAGGGTAACATTCCACGAACGGTACGTCGTACGTGTCGGTCAGGAAGACGGGAAATAGTTTGAGCTTTAAGAGGATAGCCTTTACGTAAGCGGCGTTGTTTTTCTCGTGCGATGGTGTTTTCTTTTTGTCCGCTAATTAAGACTTTTTCACAGTTAATGACACGGACTTCTTCACCCATTAGTGCGTCTTTTGCAATAAATGTCGCTAAACGTCCAAGGATCATGCTGTCTGCATTGTAGATTTTCATGGTTAATGTGTTCACCCTACGATTCTCACTTTCTTTGTATCTGGATTGCTTTGAAGGAGTTCTTGAATACTGCTGGCTTTGCCTTTGGCTGCTTCGATTTTGCGTCGAGCTTCTGTACTAAAGGTAAGAGCGGCAACATGAACTTTTTTGGAGAGGTCTCCAACACTAAGGACTTTACCAGGAACAATGATTACTTCCCCTTCTTGGGCAATCTTTTCAATTTTATAAATATTGACAGCAGGACGCAGTCTAGCTGATTTACGAAGATCTTTAGCGACACGTTTCCACACAGGTGAACTGCGTGCATGTTCGTCAAGTGCTCCAAGCAATTGAAGTGTTTGATAGTTAGTTGGTCCGCTCGGTTTCATTTTAAATCAAGCCCTCTAATTCCTCTACTTTTTGGGTAAGAATCTCGGAACTTTTCACAAGCATTTGTTTACAGCTGAGTTGTCCCCAACTTTCAACACTGATGATAATGTTATCGGTATAGGTAAGGGTGATAGCTGGATCAAGTTCAGTGTAGAATTCAAGTAAGTTACTATCAGTAGCTTTTTCTTCATCTACTTCTAGCTTGCCGCTTTTAAGGGTTAATACGCCGTCGGTGCTTTGTTTGGCAATATGAGCAGCATCTTTAACTTTTCCAATACTTAACACTGCTTCACGGCGAAAAAATGACCATCCTGGTGACCATTTGGTGTGATCTTTGCCTTGGCCCATGACTGCAATCATGGTTACATCTACTTTTTGTTTTGCAAGTAATTTGACTAAAGGCATTTTGGGATAGACAAAGGTGCATTTAGGATCTGCGCTTTCTGCTTCTTCAGCAAAAACGTAACCTTTTTTAGATGCTTTGAGTTTGATTTGAAGAGTGCATCGAGCACTGCGTTCTTGAATTTCTTCATGAGTTTTAGGTAAGGAGTAGTTTGCAAGATCTGTTTTAATGGGGCAGAGTCCAAGACGTAACGCAAACATTTCGTCATAGAGGGCACTGTTGTTGTCTTTGATTTCGACATCTTCCACAGCAAGAGTTGGTACTTCTTCAATGATTAGTCGTCGTAGGGTGTTAACAAATGCTTCATTTGCACCTTTAACACGTAGGGTAAGACGATTTTCTTTCTTACTTTCCGAGACTTTTTCAACGTGAATGCCAGCCATATTTTTTCTCCAGTTTTGATTGTTAATTGTAGTTTGTAATGATTGTTAATTCTAATTATATCTATACTCTGCGTCCACGACGTCCGCCTTTCATACGACATCCGTTATGTGGTTCAGGAGTAACTTCATCGATTTTACCGATACGAACACCAATACGTGATAGAGCGCGAATTGCTGCTTGTGCACCTGGGCCAGTATTTTTTGGTCCGTTATGACCGCCTCGGCCACGAACACGAATATACAAGCCACTAATACCTTTTTCAGCACAGATCTCTGCAACTTTTTTAGCACAGCCCATGGCTGCGGTTGGTGAACTTTCAAGACGATCTGCTTTAACCATTTGTCCACCACTTGCACGTGCAATGGTTTCGGTACCAGTGATATCAGTTACGGTGATAATTGTGTTGTTATAGGTTGAGAGAATGTGTGCAATGCCCCAGCGAATTTTTTGCATAGGTTTTGGAGCAAACGAGCCACGTTCAACTTGTTCTGAAACGCCCTTTTGTTGTGGTTTCATTCTACATTCTCCTCAGGAATAATGACATCAACTTCATCTTTTCCTTTGTCTTTTTTATCTTTTTTATCGTCTTTAGGTTTCATAACTACGACGCGTTCTGGATGATCTTCTTTTGCTAAGATTGATTGTTCTGAGATTTTAAGATGTTGTTCTTCTTCAAGTGATACAAGATAGCTTGGTGAGGTGAATTCATCTGCACCGATGCGAATATGACGGTGCGTTACAAATTGACGAGCTTGTTTCATAGTTCGTGCAAGTCCATGTCGATATACTACGCTTTGAAGACGGCGATTTAGTACGTCTTTGGTTTCGAGTGTAAGAATTTGATCTAAACTGGCATCGGATGCGAGAATACCTAGGCGTTTGAGTTTGGTAAGAATTTGTTCTTTTTCTTTGAGAGCTTGAGCGGTTTTTGTTGCAATTAGAGCTTTTGCAAGTCGTTTATATTTACGTAAGAATGAGCTGGCGATAAGAATTTCTTTCTTTTTAACTAATCCAAATTCTTGCTTAAGGATTTTATCTGCTTCAATTACTGCGCGAATCCAAGGATGGTTTGGCGTTGAATACTTTTTCTTAAGTTTTTTAGGATCTCCCACGTGATGACACCTTTATAATTTAATTGTTATTTTGTTTCTAGGTTTTATTTTTTCTTGGCTACGCCAACAACTTTTCCTTTACTGCGGCGGAAGTTGGAACGAGTACGCTGTCCACGAACAGGTAAGCCACGAATATGACGTACACCGCGTAAGGATTTGATCTTTTTAAGTCGTTTAAGATCATTTTCTTGAGTGAAATTAAGTGAGCCGGTAATAAGATGCTTGTTCTCTCCGGTTTCGTAATCTTTACGTCGATTAAGCATCCAAACAGGAAGACCAGCTTTTTCAAGGTGAGCAACAACTTCGTTAAGACGAGCTACTTGTTGTTCATTAAGTTCTCCAGCTTTGGTTGTTCGAGGAATAGAAGAAATGGCACAAATTGCATCAGCCATGGTTACGCCAATACCTTTAATGTTAGTTAATGAAAGGCGAATTGATTTTCCACCAGGAATATCGACATTAGCGATACGGACAATGTGTTTAAAATCTTTCTTTTCAACTGACATATGGATCGAACCTGTTAATTTAAATCTGATATGGTTGTTACTTTAATTACACTATAACCAGAGAAATCACGTTAGCAGCTGAGAGCATACATGTACACTACTCATCTACCCTAAATCGCGTTAACTCGGGCAAGATAGGTAAGAAAAAAGCAGGTGGTTTATAAAACTTGCGTTTTGCTCTGTTTTTACCTGTTTTCTGTATTGTTTTCGGAGTCGTTTTATTCCCTTTGTGGGTCTAATACCCCGCAGCTTGCTGCGGTATCTTTAAAGCTCCCCACTCATTTTTTCTTTTATGCAAGTCCGTCA
>JAHFSP010000030.1 GCA_023265685.1 Candidatus Woesearchaeota archaeon
TTGAAGAGAAGATATTTAAAAAGTAGAATTGTATAACTGCTTTTTTCATAACTCAAGATAAGAAAAGCCCCAATGGGGCATAATAATTTAATAGTTAGTAAAATGCAGTGGTCCGTCCATGCCGTAAATAATTACATCGGTGTGGTAGCGCTGTGCTCGTGTTTCTGCATCTTGTGCGGCTTCATCCATGGTTTGGAAAATTCCCGTTGGTACATGTCGCCCTTCTTCAATTACTGCCCAGCCACTGCCTGTTGGTAGAACATACTGCATTCTATGTCGTTTTTGTCGCACCATTGTATTCCCCCCGTCATAGCTCTCTCTATGACTTATCATGTTGTGGGAAGTACTATTATTTATACTTGGCCCATAGGAAGTGATAAATTATATACGTACAACTCTTTGTTAGTAACGTTTTGGTTTTTGGATTAGGTTTATAAAAAAATGGTGTGTTTTAGTAATGATGGATAAAGATGATTATGGGTCTCGATGTGTATTCACATTGTCATTAGGCGAGGTCATGGATTTAGTTGCGTCAGATGCTCATCTTTATGAATCTAGATTAGTGCAGGGGTATGGCGAAGCACACTTTGATGGATACGGTGGGGGGTTAAAAACCACATTAATTTGTGCTGAGACTAGAGCTTTGGAACATTTAGTTATTGAGGCACAAGAACAAAAATGCAAATATGTTGTTGGTGTTAGCGTTAGTGTTACCACAATTGATCATTATATGGGTGTGTTATATGTTGGAACTGGTCTTGTTCTAAAAAGTGAATTGACTAAAAGTAGCCCTGTTCCAGAATAATTTTTTCTCATCATCTTTTTAAAGTACGTTAGAATCTCTGTTTTATGAAACTTGTTGATGTTCACTGCCACATCTATCATGAGATGTTTAAAGACTCATTTGATGAGGTTTTGGAGCGTGCTAAGAGTGCTGGTGTGAAGCGTATCTTGCTTTCAGGTGTTAATCCAGAAGGAAATATTAAAGTTCTGTCATATGTGAAAAAACATCCTGAAATGCTGCGAGCGTCGTTAGGTATTTATCCTATCGATGCGTTAGGTATTGAGCCAGATGGTACGGGATTGCCTGTTCACAAAGGTGCAATTGATTTAGAACAGCAATTTGCATTTATTCGTGATAATTTGAGCCATGTTACTGCGATTGGTGAGATTGGTCTTGATTTTTATTGGGTGGAGAAGGAAAAGACGTATGTTCAACAAGCAGAAAATTTTCGTCGGATTATTCGTTTTGCTAAAGAGATTAAGAAGCCGATTATTATTCATAGTCGTAAGGCAGAAAAAGAATGTATTGATATTTTAGAGGAAGAGTTGCCGAATCGTGAGATTTCTGTCAATAATCATTGTTTTTCTGGTAAGAAAAATTTAGTGTTAAGAGCTGCGGCGTTAGGTCATTATTTCTCAATTCCTGCGAACGTGGTGAAATCACAACAGTTTCAAATGATGGTGGAGTTAGTGGATTTGAAGCAGCTACTTACTGAGACGGATGCGCCATGGCTTTCTCCCTATGCTGATAAACCAAGTGAGCCAGCGTTTGTGGGGTTATCGATTACTAAGATTGCGGAAATCAAGAAGATGACACCTGAAGATGTTGCTGCTCAGATCTGGCAGAATTATGTGCGAGTGTTTGGTGAGAAGTAGAAATTCAATTTTGTTTAGTTCTGTGGAGGATTTTTTCTTTTGAGGTTTTATTGACTATCGTCTCAACCTTCCATTATGTGTCAAGTTTATACACAGAAAATCAACTAAATAATATTCAGGGATGTATAATAAATCGGTGATAATTTCTCGTAGGGCGTAGGCATCTTTGTAATCGAGAATGGCTTGAATTTGAGTTTGAGTGAAATGGTATGCTTGAAAGAATTTTTTGGAGAAGGTACGTTCGGCAATGGCCATGGTTTCATATTCTTCCCATTCTTGATGAAGTCGTGCGTCATATTTACGTACAACGCCCTGAAAAATTCGATAAAGATGAGCTTCTTTTTTATCAATTTTGGTAATTTCCCATACTGATTTTTTTTCAAGAGCATATTTTTTGAATGCGAGATGAATCATCGCTTTGACTTCAGCGTGTTCACCAATTAGATTACAACGCTGGCAAATGTTAAGAAATGCTTCATACGTTGCTTTTCCACATAGTTTGAAAAGTAGTTCGGTAGAATTATGTCGGGGAGCTGAATACATATGGCGATGATAGGTATCGATGATAAATTTCTTGGTGTTATTGAGAATAAAGAGGCTTTTGAAACATTCGTAGAGACGTTCTTGGTTATCAAATTTCTCAATGGTAAGAATATTGTGAAGGCGATCTGAGAGTTTGATCTGAATTGCTTTTTCTTTCACTTTTGGATTAGGATATTGAAAGATTTGTGATAATGATCTGTAATAGAAATGGCGTTTATGCCGAGTGAGTAATTTAGTTATAGTCATGATCTCGTCAGCGAATTTAAGAGGGATTTTATGTTCATCACAAAACATGAATACTTGTTGGCGTAACTCAAAATAGGTCTGTTTTTCAAATTCTGCAAGATGGCTGTTTTTTTTCTCATCAAATTTTTTACCCAAAGCTGTTTTCAACGTTTTTTTGTGTAGATCTACGCGTTCTTCGATAAGATCATGAATAAGTCCGGCACATAGTGTTGCTTCGTCTTTGACACCTGCTTTTGATAAACCTACGACAACGTTAAGAGGATGAACAAAAGGATTTTCTCCATTTCGTCTCGAGACCATGGAGCGATAGGTTGTTCGTACTTCATTGTAGAGATAATGAAAAAGGGGAAACATTTTGGATTTTTTTGAAAAGAGTTGTTCTGGTTTGAAGACTTTGTTCTCAGGTCGCCAAAGTTTAAGATCTTGATAGGAACGGTATTCTGGGCTGCTTTGCTTAGACGGAGATACTTTCATTGATTTAGATACTACTCTCATTGACTTTATTTTACGTGCCGGTTTTGATTTTGGATGAGAGTGTTTAGGTGGCATGAGGTCAGAAGTAATGTTTTATCTCATTTAAAGGTTTCGACAAACCACCTTGTGGTTTGTGAAACCCCAAAAATGTCGTATTTTTGTATGGTTTCTACAACTCAACAGAGTTGTAAACCCCTAGAAACAACCAGTTTCTGTATGGTTTTAGTGATGGTACTTGGTTATCTAGTCTCCAAAAATCTCTTCATGTCTAAGTATTCGACGTTTATGGAGCTCGTGATAGGCATGTAAATGATCATTTCCTTCTTGATTTAATCGTCCTTGTTGTTGTGCTTGCTCAAATTTAATAAGATCTTCTCTGAGAGCTTCATCATGCATTTTCCATACTGAATCTAATAAACCATAGGCGGATGTTTCAAGGGAGAGAATTCTCTGTAGAATTTTTAGCTTTTGTTCAAGATTTTCACGTACTAGATGTGCGTGTTTGAGATTTGAAGGTGGTGCTAAAACAAGTTGTATGCTTTGAGTGTTATTATCCATTAAAACTTGATTTATATCTTTTACTTGTTTTATAATTTCTAACAAACTAAGAAAATAAACCGCAGGAGCACGACTTAATTGTTGTGAAATAAGATAATCTTGGTGTTGTGAGTTGATGCTTTTCACTTCGTTAAATATAATCTCAAGAAGTGGTCCTACTTTTTGATAAGTTTGCCTATATTTTTCTTTTTCTGTATTAAATTGTTCTGAGAGTGAAATGATTTGTATCATCTCTTGATGGTAGTTTTGTGCTTGTGAGAGGATATCTATGGAGAGTTCAATTTCTGTTAGTGGACAGGGAGGAAGAATGGTGCGAGGATTAGGTTCAAGAACTTTGAATCGAGGGTCAAGTGAAGTGCGCAAGAAATGGTAGGATGCTGTTGTGATTTCTTGAGCACGTTGTTCTAGAGAAGTTGGTGATGAGCAGATTGATTGTTTAATTGATTGAGAATTGTAATCTGGGGCTTTAAGATACGGACTGCATCCTAACGATAAAGCACAAAGTGCCATGCTTGATAGATTGGTTTTAGGACTCATGGTTATCTTGAAAATAGGCCCACTTTAAATTAATCTCTCTTCTGCTTCTCCACTATCTTTTTATACGAGTGGTGTTCCTATCTCTCTATGACGTCGGTGATAGATTATGCAACACAAGGGTCACGAATTTTTCTTGGTAGCCTTAAGAACAGAATTAAAGGAAAAGAGTATCAAGGAAACGCAGATGAGATTTGTCGACAGATTGTCCAAGAGTGCTGGAATGGCCGCTTCTTTCAAACCTCAACCACAAACTTTCCTCAATTTTGGACTCGAGATTTTGGTTGGTGTACGGCTTCATTGCTTGTATTGGGGTATAAAAATGAAGTTCATCATACTTTACGTTATGCACTTAATCATTTTCAAAAAGCAAGGCAGATTACAACAACGATTACGCCAGGGGGCAAACCGTTTGATTTTCCATTCTTTGCCGTAGATTCATTACCCTGGTTAGTTCACAGCATCAAAATCTCTAAATTTAATTATGACATTTATACCGGTTTTTTGAACAAACAGATTGATCATTATTATGAAACTGTTATGAATAAAAATACGGGTTTAGTCAAAGCAGACGTCTATTTTTCTTCAATGAAAGATTTTGCTCTTCGTAAAAGTTCATGTTACGATAATTGCATGGTGGCAATGTTAGCTAGTGATCTTGCGGGGTTACATGGTTTACATAATCCCTTTGTAGGTATTAATTCAAAAGCATTGATTATCAAACATTTTTGGAATGGGTCTTATTTTTACGATGATTTACGTCAAAAGCCCTATGTGAGTGGTGATGCAAATTTATTTCCGTTCATTGTAGGTATTGTTAACGATGAAGAGATGGCTGGTACAGTTGTTAAAGCAATTGAGGGAGCTAGGTTAGACACGCCGTTTCCTCTTCGATACACTACTACCACCGAAGCTGTTCATTTTGTGTGGCAAGAAATGTTTTTGCGTGGCTATGAGCGAAAAGCGATTTGGACACACATGGGGCCGCTTTATATCAAGTTTCTACGGCATATTAATCCTGAGAAAGCAGATTTACTCAAGCAACTCTATACTGCACAAATTGAAAAACATAAGAATTATATGGAAGTATTTGGTGATGATATCAAACCGTTTAGTACGCCATTTTATTATTCTGATCGTGGGATGTTGTGGGCAGCGAATTATTTGACGTTGTAGATTAGTCACTTAAAAGTGATAAATTTATAAATAATGGTTCTTATTCTCTCGTTATGAGTCATAATCCTATCTTAAAAAAACTTCTCCAACCTGAATCAATTTCGGTGTTAGAATTAATCTTAGAGCAAGATGTGGCTTTACTAGGACGACTTCAAAAAAAACAGGATGATGGTGTACTTGTGCGAAATGAACCGCTTTCTTTAGAGGACTATCACAGTTGTTTTCCTGTTCTTAAAACTAAAATAGATAATTTTTTGGGTGTGCAGGATATTTCTACTCCTCAATTGTATGAGCATAGTACTAATACAAAATACAAATATTATGGTCTTGGTGCGGGTGTGATGGCGGGCGGTGTGTTGTTGGGATTGTATGTTGATCATCACTTAATACCAACTACTAGTCTTAGTCTTATACCGTTAGTAATGGGACATATAAAACATCAGGGGGACGATTGTGAGGGTACATATGTTTTTGGGAAGATTGAAATTAATGATCTTAAACGGCCTCGAGAGCAAATTTTGCCGATAGTTGGCCATGAGTATGTACATCATATCCAGCGGGAGAAAGGACTTCTTTCACTATTAGATCTAATAATTAGATTAAACTCAACGGAAAGACTAATGTTACTAGAAGGCCATGCTTGCGGTGTTCAACGTTATTTAGCTGACCAATATGCTCAAGAGCAGGATAATGAAGCTTTTCTTTATTATAATCGGTTACTAGATGTACCAAAACTTAAAAGATTATATACTTGGCTTTGTGATCAAAGTGGGAAAAAACCACTACCTAAATTCGAAGAGAAAGGATTTAGATCTGGTTTAGAAGTACATGCAGTTGGTCTTGGATATTTTCTTGTTCAGGAGCATGATAATGGTCTTAGTGCGTATGCAGATTGGTTGAAGACGGGAAATTAGCTTTAAAAAAGAATTATCTTATTTTCCTGTTTCTCGATATTTCTTTCTTTAAGATTTAGCATTGCATCCTGAAACATTTTTAAAGAGAGGTTAGTTTTCTCTTATTTATGGTGGCTCCAGAGGTTTCTATAATTATACCTGCACATAATGAAGAGAAATATATCTGTGACACGTTACGGAGTATTTATGCTCAGGATTATTCTCAATATGAAGTAATTGTCGCTGCCAATGGTTGTACTGATCAAACTGTGGCTCGGGCAAAGGAGATTGCTCAAGAAGGAACGGTGGTGTATACAATTCCTAAAGCTCATGTTAGTCGTTCGCGTAATTATGGTGCAGATAAAGCGTCTGGCTCAACGTTATTGTTTTTAGATGCAGATACAAAATTGGAACCTAATGCTCTTTCAACGATGGTGAAAGAGTTTACTCCTGTTCATGGTGTGGGAACATTTTTGGTTCGTCCAGATACTACTAAGATACCTCATAAATTTGCGATGGGTGTGAAGAATACGATTCATCGTAGTGGTTTCTATAAGGGGAGTAGTGGTTCTTTGTTTTGTCGTAAAAATGATTTTGATGCAGTAGGCGGGTATGATCCTTCGCTTCATGTTCGTGAGCATCGCAAATTGATTCTGAAACTTTTACCAAAAGGCAAGTATGTGTGTAGTAAGGGTGTGGCGACAACGTCGATGCGTCGTTTTGAGAGATGGGGTTTGTCTAAAGTTGCCGGTTTTTGGGTTGGTCAATGGTTTAAAGATAAGACTAAAGGATTAGAAAAAGAAGAGTATGAGAAAGTTAGGTAGGTTTCTGGGGTAGGTATGGTTTTTGATTTTGATGAACGTAAAGAATTAATTAATTATATTGCAGAGCGGCTTTCTTGTTTAGAGGAAGGGTTAGTAGATCATTTAGGTATAACTACGTATGAATTAGCTAGAGATTCGGATGGTAATTCACATCGTGTTCGACTCTATGTTCCAAGTTCAAAAGAATCGCGAGTTATCACGACAGCAGAGGTTGTTATCAGTACAGGTCAACCGTGGTTTAGTCCTGATGTTATGAGAGAAATGTTTTGTACAAAATATGCTTTCTATCAGGATAAAACTCTACGCTTTCAAGGTTCTTATACAGGGCTTCATTCTGTTAAAATTCAAGACCCAGAAGCTGATTTGGAATGTGATGTTGCTGAGCTGTACTACTGGCATATGATTTCAAGAGATTCAAGGGAGAGACAGAGAATTAATGATTCTATGCGCGAGTTTTATGACATCGTTCTTGCAAAAACGGGGGATTTGTTAGCCGAAATTCCTGTTGAAGATAATCAGCATTAGATTAAGAGATACATTAACACACAACGTTTTTTTCTCCGTTGCTTAGACAGATGATTTTGTTGTTAGAAATAGTGTAGGAATTAATAGAGGGGTTGTCGACTTTTTCTTTACAGCAGATGCTTTTGGCCATAGTGGAGGCGAAGGCGTCAAAGTCTTTTTGGACAGTGTCTTTTTGTTGTTGGAGTGTATTCATCTCTTGCGTGCATTGTTCTTTATCGTCTTGGAGTTCGCTGGTTTTGCGTTCAACGGTGTCTTGTTGTTGTTCTTCTTTGTCTTGAAGTGATTGGTCGTAGAGATCCTTTGTGGTGGCAAGTTGACTTTGGAGTGCAAATGTTTTTTCGTTGCAGCTGCTTTGACTCGCAGTCACTTGTGCTTCTGCTTGACTTTTCTCTTCAATGCAGGTAGTGTATTTCTTACTAACATCGTTATACTGCGTGAGAAGTTGTTCATTAAATGTACCATAGAGTGAATTATTGGTTTTTGAGCTTTCTAATTCTTGACGTAATTCTTGGATGTTTTGTCCATAGGTTTCTAGATCATAATTGGATTTTTGGACATCTTGATAGATCCCATAACCAATAACGCTTGGTCGAATTAAGAACGTGGCAACAAGAACAAGTACAATGACTGTAAAAATAGCTTTGTAGGGTATTTTTCCTTTATTGTCTTCTACTGTTTTGTGTCGTTGGTGAGAAACATCCATCGGGGTAAAAGAGTTATAGGGAGTATTTATACTTTTTGAGAGATTTTGGGGTGGTGTGTGGACACAAATTTTATATTCTTATTCTGTTATCTTTTGGTTTATGATCATTACCATTTCGGGTACTCCTGGTTCAGGTAAATCAACGGTTGCCAAACTTCTTAGTGAGAAATTGCATGCTTCGCGAATTTATGTGGGTGGTATTCGTCGTGAGTTGGCGACAAAAAAGAAGATGACACTTGAGGAATTGAATGACTATGCATTGACGCATCCAGAAACGGATGTGGATGTGGATATGGCTGCAGCTGCAGAGGCTCGATTGTTGGTAAAAAAGGGAAAAGTGGTGATTGTTGAGGGTCGAACGCAGTTTCATTTTTTACCTGAGTCGTTGAAGTTGTTTATTGATGTTGACCCTAAAGAGGGGGCACGTCGAATTTGGGGGGCAATGAAGAATGATCCTGCGCGTAAGAACGAGGGAAGTGCGACAACATTACGTGATGTGGAGAAATTAACTTGTGAGCGTGAAGAAAATGATCAGAAACGATATCAGAAGTATTACCATTTTGATTATCGGGATCGGTCTTATTATGATTTGGTAATTGATACGACGATGCTCTCAAAAGAAAAGGTGTTTGAGAAAGTGTTGATGTTTGTGGAGAAGAATAAGAAAGCTTATAAATAACCTTTTGTGGTGTTAGAGTATGACTGATACTATTTGTGAGCATGATTTTGTAGTTCTTGATTATACTGGGCATCTTCCAAATGGACATGTTTTTGATACCACTCAGGAGACTGTCGCACGTGCGTTTAGTTTACCAGCTCGACAAGGAGGATATGCTCCTGCGAGAATTTGCGTTGGTGAACGCCAACTCTTACCTGGTCTTGATTCCCATCTAATTGGAATGAAAATTGGTGTCAAACATACTATTACTCTTTCCCCTGAAGAAGCGTTTGGTAAACGTGATGTAAAAAATGTAAAGATAGTTCCATTTAATTATTTTAAAGAATATAAAGTTCAACCGTATCCCGGATTACAAATTAACGTTGATGGAGAAGTAGGGACAGTTAAGAGTGTGTCAGGTGGCAGAGTTATTGTGAATTTTAATCATCCTTTAGCTGGCCAAGAAGTAGTGTATGATGTGACAGTTCATAGTAAAATTACTGATCCCGTGGCACAACTTCATGCGTTTTTTGAAGCATCAATGAAACTTCCTGCTGGACAAGTAGTTGTTAAAGAAGAGAGTGATCGAATTCATGTTGCTCTTGATGTTGCGTTTCCTGTTGCTTTTACCGATGTGTTGTCGAAGAAATTGACGGATTTGATTAAAGGGAAGATTGTGATTGTGAGTGCGAAGAAGGAATAAGATTAGATTTCTTTCTTATCAGACCAAAATGAGAATGCGATTACTTTTACAATCCCTCTTTTTATTATCAGGGCTCCTATCGCTAAAACAATCCAGGATCCAATTTCAACAACTTGAGATGTATCTTTAAGTAAATACATTATTCCTCCTATAAACAAAACTAACAATCCTAATGTTAATAATTCAATTCAGTATTGTTTAGAGAAAAAAAATCATCAGTTACTTCCTGTTTATCGGTTTTTCTAAGTATGAAATAGTATAACTGGTGGTATTTTTGAAATAATAAAAAGTGTAATAACACGTCTCAATCCTCTTTTCTCTTATTTCTTCCTCGTTTTCGTACGTCTTCTAAGCGTTTGAGAACATCGATGGCTTGAGGATTTGATAGGGAATAGCCTTCTAAAGCACTTGCGAAGATCTCATCAGCTTTTTGTGTGTGAGTGCTTTCAATGGCACGTTGCATGCCAAAGAGGTCGACTGCTTTATCTTCGTTTTTTTGAGAAAATGAGGATAGTCCAAAGTCGAGGAGGTGGATGGTGTGATTTTCTTTGTGCATAATCATGTTGGAAGTGGTTAAATCGCCGTGGATGATGTCGTGGGCGTGGAGTTTGCCTACTCGTTCTCCTATCTCTTTTGCGAGAGTGAGGTAGTCGTTACTTTCTTCGAGAACATCTTTGAGTTTTTCTCCCGGAACAAAATCCATTACAATGGACATGCGTTTATCAGAGAAAGAATGGAGTTGGGGGGCGGGGAAATTCATTTCTGTGAGTTTTCCTAAGACTTTTGCTTCACGACGGGTACGGAATTGGCGTAGGGCTTCATCAAGATGAGCTAAGCGATATTCTTTGCTAAAACGTTCTTTAATAATGGTATCATTGTCTTTATAGATAATGGCTTCGGCACCTTGGGCGAGTTTGAACATATCTTGTTTATTTCTTATAAATTTAAAAACATATCGTTCAAGATGAGAGGAAATGGCAACGCGCGCAGATGTGTGGTTTATTGATATGGACAAGACCGCTATATTACCTTATTCTAGTAGTATACCTACGAGTTGGGATATGATGAATCAGGTTGCAGGACTTGGAAAGGTGGGACAACGGTTATGGGAAAAGTACCATCCTCATCCTGAACAATATGAAGAATGGGTTCAGGAATTGGCAAGTTATTATTATGGGAGAGAAGCCAAACCGATTCAAGATGAGGTGATTGCTGCGACAACAATACGTTCTGGTTTAACTGAAATGATTCATTATGTTAAAGTCCAGAATCCTCGTGCTCAACAGGGGATTATTAGTGCAGGGTTAGAGTTTGTGGCTGGGTATGTTGCAGGTCAAGTTGGTTTGGATTTTTACAAAGGAATTGAACTGAAAGTAGGTGATGATGGGAAATTCACCGGAGACGCTGTTATTCACGTACGAGAAACAGATAAAGTAACTGCGGCCAAGCAGTATCTTCATGGCACGCCATGGAAGAAAGCAGCACATATTGGGGATGGGCGATCGGATATTTCACTTTGGAAGCAAGTAGGACACGCGTTTGGGATTGGGGTGGGAGAAGAGTATCGTTCACATGTTGCTCATAACTTTGAGGGATTCAGGGATTTACAGCAACATTTGCAGCAAACGGGAAATCCTACATTAAAAAGAAAAAGAGAAATGTTCTAGATTTGATTCAAAATATCTTGGATATCTTTTTTCAATTGTTCTTTTTGTCGAAAGCCGACGATACGATCGACTTCTTCGCCTTTATTGAAGATAATTAAACAGGGAATGCCGGTGATACCTTGCTCTGAAGCGGTATCGGGGTAGTCTTCTGTTGAGATTTTGGCGAATTTGAGTTTTCCATCAAAGTCTTTACTGACTTGGTCGAAGATAGGGGCGAGCATTTTACAAGGGCCGCACCATGATGCCCAAAAGTCGACGATGATAGGTATTTTTCCATTAATTTCGTTTTCGAACGTTGCGTTTGTTAATTCGTGTACCATAGTGATTTCCCTCCCGTTTTTCTCTGTTGAAACTGTCTCTTTTGGTGGTTGGGTGAGATGTCGTTTATTTGTCTTTTGGTGTTAGGTTCCTAAAGAGGGTAAGTTTTATATACATTCTTTCCCCATTGCTTTTCGAAAAGAGATGAAGAAACTATTACTCATTATTACGTTGCTGGTACTCATTCCATCGCTGTTTGCAGCCTCAGAATGTGTTGCATATTTTACTGGACAGGGTTGTCATGATTGTTCTGAGATGGATAGGTTTACATCGTATCTTCAATTTAAGTACCCAACATTTGTGACGCCGCGCTATGAGGTTTATCGTAATGAGACGAGTGCTGCGACATTACAAGGCTATTTTGATCAGTATCAAGTTCCTATGGAGAAACGAGGTGTTCCTGCGTTGTTTATGGGAAATATGTATTTTGTTGGTAATCAATCAACGCTTCAATTAGTTGAAAACGAGGCTGTGCGGGTTATTACAAAGAATTGTACGGATTATAATATGTCTTCGTTTGTAGGGTTCACGGGTCAAGTGTCTCCTGTTGATGTTACTCGAACTGCGGAAATTGGTCCGCTGACTCCTGCGGCGATTAAAGATAGTTTTGGGATTAGTTTACTGGCATTGTTGTGTGTTTTTGTTATGCTAATGGCTGCGGTTCGTTATAAAGAGAAGATGGTGGTTCATGGAGCGTTGTTTATTGTAGGAGTTATTGTTGTCAATGTATTGTTTTTGTTAGGAATTGTTCCAGGGGTTTCTGTTTCAACATTATATCTTTTTGAGAGAGCTATTGGGGTTGTGTTAGTACTTACGGGGGTTGGGGTGTTGATTCATGTGGCTCGCTATCCTGCACCATTATTGGGAAGATCACAAGAAGCATTCGCACCTTTGGGTTCTTTGCTGTTGCAATGGTATAGTGCTTTGGCGTTAGGCGTTGCGGGGGCATTTTTGACATTAGGTGCGCGAAGTGTTG
>JAHFSP010000003.1 GCA_023265685.1 Candidatus Woesearchaeota archaeon
TCACTCGCATAACATAATTCAGCTTGATCTGCAACATTCCCTAGATTTGAATCACATAATTTAAGATGCGAGAGACTATTCGTAGTATTGAACGAAACATTAATTTCGTGAAGAGCATTCTTTGTAAGAATTACTTCTGTTAAGCCACTAGGTCCGAAATCTACACGATCTGTCCACTCATTGCGATTATTACACACAAATTCATCGGAAGCAGAAGTTAAGAAGCGATGTTCAGCGTCGCAGGCAATCCAATGTGTACCATCACAGATGAGGTTGTTTGGAGTTAATTGGTTGCGCACTACTTCTCCTGATCCTCGGATATTTATTAATTCAGGAGTACAGGAAGATAGTCGTTCGTTGACACAGAGTTGAGTGTTGTCTTCGTTGGTTTGGCCGTTGATACAGGGGACCCAACGTCGATTATGGCAGATTGCATCGCCTTCTTTTATTCCTCCAGCTGCTCCACCAGCACCACCACAGGTAAACCAATGACTGTTGTGGCAGAGTTGATCTTCTGCGCCGGTGGCGGTGAAGAAACCATCTGCGGGACAGGAAATCCACCGGTTTTGTAGGCAAATTGAAGAATCGATTATTAGGCCGTTGTTAAATGCGTTTTGACAACCTACTAAAGCATTCTGGTTATTTTGAAATGAGCTAGCACAATAAAACTGAACTACTCCAGTACCTAAGGTTGAAGTTGGAGTGTAACAAAAATCAGAATTGCCTCCATCCGGCATAATGTTCACGGCACAAAAACCGCTTCCTCGTGGAGGGTTAGGACAAATTCGGGGATCAATAATATCTGAACGGCCGTTGGCAAAAACACGAGTTGATACTGAAACCTCACCGTTAAGTAATGGAAAATTATGTGCTGGTGCAGGAACACTACCAGGTGCCGCAAAAAAAAAACCAGGAACATTCGGAGCAACTCCAATTGCCTGACCACTATTACTTCCTGGGGCGATGAAGATGAAGAATGAGGCGGCGATCAATACAAGAATCATGAGGAGGCCGACGCCAAGAATTGCTTTGATGTGATGTTCTTTATGAGAAGGGGGACGAGGGATACTTCTAGAACTAGCTGTACTTACACCTCTTTTCACCATACACAGAATGAGTTGTTTTAGGTATATAAAGGTTGCGAGAGAGGTGAGTGAGGAGGGATTTGTCTTTTTGTGTAAGAATTGGCATCTGGGGGTTGCACTAGTCGCACGAGAACTGTTGTTCTGGGTGTTTTTGTTACCACTAGTCACACTGGTCAGGTCTGGAAAGGATATATAAAGTACATTCTTACTGAGATTCTTATGAGAGAACATAACACGCTTTCAATTTTTGATGGAAAACATATTCGTAAATTATGGCATAATAATGAATGGTGGTTTTCTGTTATTGATGTGGTAGCTATTCTTACCGATCAAATTGATTCTTTAACTGCGCGAAAATATTGGAACAAATTAAGTCAAAGATTAAGAGAAGAAGGGAGTGAAGTGGTGACGTTTTGTCACCAGTTGAAATTACCTGCTGATGATGGAAAATTTCGTGAAACTGATTGTGCTAATACTGAGGGTATTTTTCGTATCATCCAATCCATACCTTCTAAGAAAGCTGAACCACTTAAGCTTTGGCTGGCAAAAGTTGGCTACGAGCGTGTTCAGGAAATTGGAGATCCAGAACTTGCACAAAAACGGATGAGAGAAATCTACAAAGCGAAAGGATACTCACAGGATTGGATTGAAAAGAGAGTAAGAGGGATCGCTGTCAGAGATGAACTAACTGATGAATGGAAAAAAAGGAACGTTGGTGCCGAAAGAGAATATGCAATCCTCACAGCAGAGATTAGTAAAGCTACCTTTGGTATGACTCCTCGTGAATACAAAGAATTCAAGGGATTGAAAAAAGAAAACTTGAGAGACCACATGGATGACCTTGAACTTATCTTCTCAATGCTTGGAGAACGGGTTACAACTGAAATAACTCGTACTAAAGAGGCACGCGGATTTAATGATTGTCACATTGCTGCAGCGGAAGGAGGAGAAGTTGCAGGTAACGCGAGAAAAGATGCAGAGAAGAAGATTGGTAAATCAGTTGTAACACATGAGAATTATCTCAATCAACATGAAAAAGAAAAGCGAAAGTACGTTGGAATGAAAAAAACTTAGTTAGCCTATCAAATAATGCTTCATCACCTTTGCTTCTCATTCGTGCAAATCCTTGGTCATCAACCCCTCGTTCATAAATTAACTTGGAGAGTTCTGTTTCTGATGCGATAAGTTTTTTGCGTGCTTCAAATCGTTCTTGCAACGCAATTCTTTCTTCAATTAGTTCTTGTTTTCGAGTTTGGAAAGCAAAATAACTTTGGGCAAAGGCAATCTGTTCTTTGCGTGGATCTCCATTCTGGGCGATGAGATAACAGGCATAGCGAGTGAGCAGACTATCAGATATCTCCCTTTCACTACCTGAACCAAGTTCAACCATTTTGTTGGTGTCGACAAAATGGTCTGTTATCTTCTGACCTGAATTTTTGCAGGCAATTTTCGCTTTTTCGATTACTTTGGAGAAATTCCTCCACTCATCATACCCTAAAAATTTCTGTAAATCTCGTGCAAACCAGAATTCTACTCCCTGCGCTTGTTGAGCATACTCTTCAAATGTTTTACGAAGTTTTAGGATAATTTCTTTTTCCATTTCTGTTTCTGTAAGAGAATTGGGTTTAAAAATTCATTGTGTGGGTGGGCTCCGTAAGAGATTGTCTAGATCCTCAGGAATTGAACTATCGACATTTTGTCGACTCTTGAGATTATTGGCTTCTGATGATAAAATGCGTGAAGTTGATAAATTAGTGAGTTATACTTCGATCTTAATCAAACTGCCTTGTTCAATACACTCTTGAACAAGAGAAGGTTCATGCTTGAGATCGTTAAATTCTTGAGGAGTGTAACATAAAACGTCAAGAGAAAATGGTTCTTTGATGAGATGGTGTATTTTAAGCGCACGATGATACGAGTCTATCCCTTCAAACTTAGAACTTACAATAATAAAATCCCAATCACTATCGGAATGAGTTTTCCCTGTAGCTCGACTTCCAAAAAGATAAATACTAACTTGAGGAGAAAATAAAGTACGAACACGATGCAGAAAATGCTCTACGTTACTTGTGATCTTGACCAATCAAGCACCTCTTTAGCAATGTCGATGAAAACCAACCACATGCTTACTTAAGAAAAGAGACAAAAATTTCTTTTCTGATCTACAATGAAGTCCTGCTTCATTGTATGCTTCGTTTGGTTTTCTGACCCTGATTTTTCCATTTACAGTGTAATGGTTTAGGCTACGCCACCAGTGTTTTTTCCCACTGGTGGAAAATTCAGATTTTACAAACTTTTCGGTTTCTTTAGTCGTACAGGAAAACTTACCAGCTTCTGGATAGCGCGTCCCAACATAGGCAGGATCTAAAACTTTAACAATGCTAGACTGTGGAAAATTACAAACAGTAGCCAATTCGTAAAGAGAATGAAGACGTGGTGGAAGTTTGTTTGTTTTCTTCATTATTACGGCTTTAAATGCCAGTTCGATAGTTTGATGGGAATGAAATGCAGTATTTTTTAATTGCCCTAATTCTAATAATGCTTGAGCCGCTTGGAATTGTTCATACGCATTTTCTATCCAATCATTTACGTTCATGCCATTACTGAAGTAGAATGGATTTTTAATGATTTCGTTGGATTTGCTGACAATTCCACAACATACGTTAGCTGATTGTGGGATCACTGGCCAACGTAAAGTGAATGTTTATATATTTTCTAGCATTAAGATGCCTAATATGGACATTACAGAAATCGTTGCAAAGATACAACAACTGGATACAAAGAAAAAGATAAAGATAATCTTGCTTTTTGGCAGTGTTGCTAAGGGAAAAGCCCATATTCACTCAGATATAGATATAGCACTTTACTATCAGGGGTCGAAAGAAGAGCGGTTACGTTTCCAGATTAAAGTGTTGGGTGAGTTGCCAAAAAATGCAGATATTAGTATTTTACAGGATCTTCCTCTTGCAGTCCAGCGGGAAGCAATTTCGGGGAAATTACTTTATTGTGGTGATGCAAACATATTATCTGAGGAATTTGTGCGAGTCGTTCGTGCATACCGTTACTTTGAACCCCATTTAAAGACCTATTTTGAAACTCTTGAGGCGGTGACTCTTGGATCCTAAACAACGTATTCTTGCAAAGTTTACTGAGATGAATCGGTACTTACACGAATTGGATGAATTCTTACCCGCAACAAGCAGGGAGTATCGATCTCAAACTCTTCCAAAGAGAGCGAGTGAGAAAACTATTGAACTCGCCATTGAATGTGTTTATGATGTTATGGCAATGGTAATTGGGTTAGAAAAAATCCAAATGCCCGAAGAAGAGGAAAGTTTTGCAAGAATTTTAGCTAAACACAATATTATAGATAAAGATCTTGCGATGAGAGTACAAGCAATGAGGGGATTTCGAAATCTTTTGGTTCATCGTTATGCGAAAATAGATGATGCAAAAGCCTACAAATTTTTCAATGAGGAGATGGGTGATTTTAAAGAGTTTGAAACGAAGATTATTGTGTTTTTGAAGACTAAAAAATAATTTATATCTCTTTTTGGAGGAATTCTCGTAGTTTTATGATCGGTACGCGTTCTTGTTTGGTGCTGTCGCGATCACGTATGGTTACACATTGATCGTTGAGAGAATCGAAGTCTATGGTGATGCCGTATTTTGTTCCCATTTCGTCAGCACGTGCATAGCGTCTACCAATGGAGGCTGCTTCATCATAAAAACATTTGACGTGTGGACGAAGGGTTGCGAAGATGTTGGTTGCAAGAGCAACGAGTTCTTCTTTGTTTTTGAGCAGAGGGAACACACCGCAGACAAAGGGAGTTACATTTTGGGGAAGTGAGAGGACAATATTGCCACGTTCTTTATCATCATGATAATTAAGATCTAGTAAAGAGTATACATTACGGTCTACACCAAAACTAAGTTCAAGGACGTGAGGAATAAAACGTTTGCCGCTTTCTTCGTCAAAAATTTCCATGCTTTGTTTGGACACTTTTTCATGTCCGCCAAGGTCATGATCGGTGCGATAATGGAGTCCGCCTACTTCGGTAAAACCATGTTCATGGAGATCGATTTCAAGGTCGAAATGGTATTTATTGTAGAAGGCTTTTTCGCTATCATCTAATTGGTAGAGACGGAAGCGTTCGGGAGGGATGTTGAAAACGTCGAAATAGAATTGTTGAATTTTGACGAGATGATAAAGGTAGAACTTAGGAAGTCCTTTTTTATGAAGCTCGTCTGGAGTTCGTTCTACGACAGCGTTCTTTTTACGATCTTCTTCAAGGAGAACACGCAGTTTGTATTTTTTTACTTTCTCAAATTCAGGATGTTCGTCGACGAGATGGGGATTGAAGAATAGTTGGAGTTCAGCTTGAGTAAATTCACGTTGACGCAGAGTGAGATTTCTGGGTGAGATTTCGTTTCTAAATGCCTTGCCGATAAGAGCGAGTCCTAAGGGGAGTTTCTTGCGTTGTAGTTCGTATTGGAGTTTGAAATTGACATAGGGTGATTGAGCAGTTTCAGGACGTAGATATGCGGTTGTGGTGCTGCCGACTCCCATGTTGAGAGGAAACATCATGTTCATGGAAGTGACTGGTGCAAGAGTTTTTTTACATTGAGGGCATGCAAGTTTGTGTTTTTCAATAAGGTGATTGAGTTGCTCTGGATTGAATCCTTCGGTACGCTGTTTGGTGGTTTTTTCAACAAAGTGGTCTGCACGTTCGGTAAATTCGCAGGCACTACATTTTACCACGGGATCAGCGAAATTAGCGAGATGGCCTGAGGCTCGAAAAACGTTGTGGTGCATAATTTGGGCAGTTTCTAATTCGAATGAGTTGTCGTTAAGGTTAAGAAAATAATCTCGCCAGACGTTCTCGAAGTTGTGTTTGAGAAGAGTTCCTAGATGACCATAGTCGTAGAGTCCTGCAAGTCCACCATAGATTTCAGAGGAAGGATAGATGAAGCCTTTTTTCTTGAGGAATATTGCGAGGTCTTTGAATGTGTGAGTCATGAATGGAAGGTTTGAGGAGGCATTTATTAAGATTTTGGAGAGTTATGTATGTTTTATAATTTCTTAAGAACATTTAAATAATACTTAGTATTATTAGGTAATACGATGGAAGCAGTCTCACTAAAATTTGAAGAAAACTTTCTCAAGAATATAGAAAAAGCGATGAAAAAATATAATTACAGCACAAAGACTGAATTTATCAGAGAAGCAATCCGAGAAAAACTTATTGACCTTGAAAAACAAGATTATATGTTAATGGCTTTGAAGATGTATGGGGCTGGGAAAACTAAGCATGGTATTATCAAAGACGATACACTTCATGAAGCACGGGAACGGGCTGCTCGAGAACTTGCAAAAGAATTAGGTGTTGACCTCACTTAAAAAAAGTAGGTCTTCTGGTTTCTTTGTTAAGGTTATATCTTTTAATCTCTCAAAATCTTTATCACGAGAAACAAATTGTGCTTCATGATCTCGTGCAAGGATGGCGTGAATTGCATCTCCTAATGGAACACCTCTTAGTTGAGCCAGCTTTTTTGATTCTTGAATTTGATTATTAGTTACCTGTACTCTTCTGATGTGATCTGGTTTGATGATCTGAAGCAAAGAGTTTATCTCTGTTTTTGAGAGACCAATATGTTTTAATTCTACTTTGACAAAATTTGAAAAAATGATCACTGATTTATCATTGATAATTTTTAAGATGAGTTTAAGGGCGTTTTTTCCATTCTCTTCGCGTTCCAAATAATAATCTAACCAAATAGAAGTGTCGAGATAGTAAGTGTTTTCTACCATTTTGTTCTTTTAGATGAAAAAAACTGATTAATATAACCCACTGGTCACTTTTTAGGCCACTGGTCAAGTCCCGCAATGATTTAAGAAGCAAAAAAAATAAAGTTGAAAAGTGGTACGTAAAATGAACGTGTTAGGGACAGAAATATCTCTCTTTGATTATGATGAAAAAGATTTTATCTCTTTAACTGACATGATTAAAAATATTGAGAACGGCCTGGCATTGATAGAAAAATGGTTACGAAACAAAAATACCATCGAATTTTTAGGTATTTGGGAAGAGATCAATAACCCTCACTTTAATTCCACCGAATTCGAGGGAATTAAAAATGAAGCGGGATTTAATAGATTTGTCCTCTCTGTAAAACAATGGGTTGAGAAAACTAATTCTGTAGGTATTATAGCTAAAGCGGGGAGGTATGGAGGAACCTATGCCCATAAAGATATTGCTTTTGAATTTGCTTCTTGGATATCCCCTCAATTTAAATTATATTTAATCAAAGAATTTCAAAGACTTAAAGAACAAGAAAGAAAAGAATTGGGATGGGATATCAAGAGAAATTTAGTACGAATAAATTACAAGGTTCACACTCAGGCAATAAAAGAGAACTTGGTCCCAGTAGAATTAACACACACGCAAATAAATCAAATTTATGCAACAGAAGCAGATGTTCTAAATATTGCTTTGTTTGGAATGACTGCTAAGGAATGGAGAGAAATCAATTTGGAAAAAGAGGGAAATATGAGAGATTATGCGAATATATCACAACTCGTCTGTTTGTCCAATTTAGAAAACCTTAATGCTTTTTTTATTCAAGAGAGAGTTCCTCAATCTCAACGACTTTTAAAATTGAACCAAATTGCAATTCAACAAATGAAACTTCTTACTCAAGAAAAAATGAACCTTTTTGGGATTAGTAGTAGGAAATAAACTCATTAATTGCCACTGGTCACTTTTTAGGCCACTGGTCAAGTCCCGGATTTCTATATAAAGGTTAGAAGCTCTGAATATTTTATTGGAGGGATGTGTTATGATTCGACAACGGTTATTTCGAAACGGGATTTTGGTGGGGTTCGTTCGACCTGATTTTCATGGACAAACCATGGAGAAATTTTGGGCGGTGTTTAATTTGAGTTGTATTAGCTTTTAGATTGATTGGGTGACGTCAGCGATGGATTTATATACAAATGTATACTCTTGTATACACAATAACATGAGCGATACAACAATTAGAATTAGTGGAGACACGAAGTCAGAACTAGACACATTCAAAGAGTACAAGAATGAAAGTTATGATGAAGTTCTTAGAAAGGTAATGTATATCGCTAAAACATCAAAGACTCAACCCAAGCTAAGTAAAGAAGCTATTGAACAGATTGAAAAGGCCCGTAAAAGAATCAAGAAAGGTCAATTTGTAACTGCTCAAGAAGCGAAAAAAAGGCTTGGACTATGAATTTTGAAATACTCTTTGATGATGACGCAATTGATTTTCTTAACAAGCTAGAAAAACCTCTCAAAGAGAGAATTTACACCAAAATAATTACTGCTTCACAAGATCCGTTTCGTTTTTTCATAAGATTAACCGGAAGATCAGACTATAAGTTACGAGTGGGAGATTATAGAGTCATCGCAGAGATTGATGGGTCGACAAAAAGAATTGAGATTACACTCATAGGACATAGAAAAAATGTGTATGAAACATGAGGTGATGGAAGATGAGTAGACAAAATTCAGAACTGAAATTAAAGAAAGAGATTTCATTCAATGTAGAGAAAGGACTGGGAAAGAAGGATATGTGGCAAAGCCAGGGGGGTTTTGAAGATGAATAGAGATAAAATTGGAAGGTTGTAAAGTGAAAGAATATATGTACCTTAAATGATTATTTTTTAAAATAGGTTGTTTTTTATTGTTATATGGAACGGTTACAAACTTGTGATGTTGGGCGGTATGTTCAACTAACTCTAGATCCTGATTCTGTGGGTCTGTCAATGAGAGAACGTACGTTCCCCTATTGTTTGATTGGTAAGGTTGCTCATCTTGATGCTTTAAATGTAGTTCTTAATCCAACTGATGTTTATAGACCTGGCTCGTCATGCCCTGGTTTTGAAAATACAGTGCAGAATTACCTTCGGTTATTACGAGAATTGGAGGCACGACGTGGACCGGACGTACTAGATCTCGATACGTTTCGAGCATTAAGAGCTGATGCTGATGATATTGCTACAAGATCAGATTATATGAGGGGGACAGTAAGAAATATTCTTGAAACAGCAACATCAGGAAGAGTTGTTAGTTTAGATACGGTTATTGAAATTGTTCGATTGAGGTAGTGGTGTTTAGAACTTTGATTATTTTTAAAAATTGATTTCTTACTGGTGATGAGACATTTTTTTAATCCATTCTTCTACTGGTTTTACACATTGTTCACGAAAAGAATCTTCGCCTTGGGCTGCGACGTGGTTGGTGAGGAGGGTATTTTTGCAAAGGGAAGAAAGTTTTGTTTGTAGGTCGTTAGAGAAAACGTCTAGTCCTATGCCACGAAGTTTTTTCTCTTTCACTGCCCAGAGAAGAGCTTGTTCATCGACGACTTCTGCACGAGAGGTGTTGATAAAAAATGTATGTTCTTTGATTTGAGAGAAAAATTCTTTGTTGCAGAAGTTGCGGGTGTGTTCGAGAAGAGGAACGTGAATGGAAATAATATCACTTTTGTTGAGTAGAGTGGGAAGAGAGACCATGGCAACGTTGAGTTCACGCAGCAAGGTGACGTCTTGAGCGACAACATCATAGGCAACAACGTTTACTTCACAGCCTTTGAGTTTTCGTGCAAGAATTTTCCCTATCGCACCAAAACCGATGAGTCCAATAGTTTTGTTTTTTAATTCGGCGAAAGGACGTTGTGGGTCTTGACGTAGAAGAGCAAAGAGAAGATAGAACGCATGTTCGGCAACACTGTTAGCGTTAGTTCCAAGGCAGTTTACAAGAGTTATTTTATGTTTGGTAAGTTCTGCAATGTCGATGTTGTCAAGACCAACACTACAACTGAGGACATATTTTAATTGAGAAAATTTTGCAACGTCTTTGGGTTGAAGCGGTGAGAACGTGCGAATGACGAGGACTTGAGTTGTGGGGAATGATTTTGTGGCAAAGTATTGGTCGTTGGTGATAGTGGTTACGTTTCCTTGTTTTTGGAGTAGAGAGAGAGCGTCTTTGTGGATGTCACCGACAACGAGGATTTCAATGGAGTGGTTCATGGTTCTGTGAGGGGGTTTGATCTTTATAAAAATGGTGGAAGAAGAGTATGGGTTTTGTGTAGATTCTTTGATTATTCTGCCTTCGCTAATTTTCCTGATTTTCTCGATGATTCGACGGCCCAGCTAAGAATGTACGCAGCAATGACCAGCGAGATGAGGGCGATGATGAGTGCATAAAGAATTGAACCAACATTGAGAGGTTGGCCTTGGATGGTCGCGCGCATTTGTTCGAATATATGGGTTGTGGGAAGAAGAATGGCAACTTTTGCCGCCCAGGGAGGAAGCGCACTAAGAGGATAAAATACACAGCTAAATGGTTGTAATACCCAGACAGGGCTCCAGGCAAGGACTTGAACGCGAGTGCCAAATAAAAAAATGAATGAACTTACAAAGAGACCAAGGGCCCAACCGATAATTAAGAGAATGCTGATGAGAATACTTATGTGAACTAGATTAAACGTGAAGATACTAAAGTGATAGAGAAAATAGCTTACGGTGAGCATGACACTAAATGCAACAAAGGAACGAATTAACCCCATGATGATCAGTGAGAAAAATAATTCGCTGGCTTGAAGGGGTGAGGCAAAGAGATTATACAAACTACGTGACCAGAAACTTTCGAGAAGATAGACGACGAGGTCTTGACTTGATCTCCACAGAAAAATCCAAAGGACAATACCACCAAGGATGTTCGTGAGAAGATTATATTGGGAGATACCTTGGATATAGAGAGTCATAAATCCCCAAATGAAGATGTCGAGAATAGGCCAGTAAAAAACATCAAAGAGACGGTCAAGACTATCAAGCGAA
The DNA here is from genome assembly GCA_023265685.1 of Candidatus Woesearchaeota archaeon. GTDB lineage: Archaea > Nanobdellota > Nanobdellia > Woesearchaeales > GW2011-AR9 > JACPIK01. The sequence goes on from JAHFSP010000003.1 coordinate 10,957, forward strand.
AAATAATAATAGTTCAGGAGCATGGCTTTGACACGGTGGAGTTTCATGTTCTTGACCTTGTTAAAAAATATTCTTCGAGAGTTGGCTTTTCTAAAATGAGGTCATCAAAGACAAGATTGTGTTGAATGAGTTTTTGAAACAATGGATACATGACATTGGCACGGTTTTCAATGCTGAAAATAAATTGGTTGTTTTTTTCTTCGAAGATGATTTTTTCTTTTTTGAGAAAGTTACGAGCTGCGGTTTGGTTTTTGGAGATAGTTAAATGGACACGTTGAACTTTGAGTTCAGCAATAAGATCTTTAGGTTTGCCCACTTTAACGATTTTTCCTTTGTCGACAAAGGCGACACGATCACAGAGTTTTTCTACTTCTTGCATGTAGTGAGAGGTGAAAATGATTGTACAGTTAGTCTTTTTGTGATAATTCTCGATCATGGTGCGAGTGATTTCAGCCATATCTGGATCGAGACCTACCGTGCACTCATCGAGAAAGAGAAGTTCTGGATCGCTGAGAAGTGCTTTTACTATTGCAACACGAGTGCGTTCACCTGAACTAAGGAGAAGAAGTTTGGTGTTGTAGAGATTGGTTAATGAAAAGTGAGAACAGAGCTGATCAATCTTTTTTTGGGAATCTTGAACGTTGTAGAGAAGTGCATAGACTTTAAGATTTTGAGAGATGGTGAGATTTTGACTGAGATTATAATAGGCCGTGGCAACGTTGAAACGCTGTTTACATTCCTCTTCATGTTTGAAAAAATCTTTGCCAAACATGGTGATCGTGCCAGAGGTTGGTCGCAGAAGTCCTGTGAGGATGTTAATAGTGGTAGATTTGCCTGCACCATTGACTCCAAGCAGTCCGAAAATTTCACCTTTTTTGACTTGAAATGAGATATCATCAACCGCGTTGAATACACCTGTTTTGGTTTTGTATAGTCGTCCAACTAAATCCTTCGGATTTTGTTTGGACTCGTGATAGTCAAACAAGTGGCGAAACCATTCGGTTTTCTTTCTTGGTTGACTATATTCTTTGACGAGATTTTTGACTTCAAGAACGTTCATGCTTTTAGAAAATAGAGATTGATTAATAAGGGTAGTGGTTGACGGATTAAGTAAAAAGAGTTGGTGATTAAACAAAAATACAAGAATCTTTTATTGGTCCGTATTAAAAGAAGTGTCGTCAAAGAATGTTACTTGACTTGGATCTAAACAGCCAGGCCAACGATTGGACAACGGGAGTTGAGGGTTAGCGACATAACAACAGGGGTTGCCGAGGTCGTCACAGCTTGTCTGTCCACCATCGACAGAGGTTATTGTGGATGGCGAGGTTGTTGTATCGATGAGATAGGCTTGACAGTTAGTACTTTCTCGATAATGAGTTCGAACACATTTCCCAGCGTCTGATTCAGGTACAGAACGGGGAAATCCTGGTGCCCAGTTACCTGCGGTGCAAGGAGCAGGATCAATAGAACTATAATTCTGATCGGGATCAATACAACACGCAGCACCTGTTGAATCACACCCCACAATTCCTCCTTCGTCGATTTCATTGTTAGCATTTTTTCGACGACAAATAGGACCATTACTTCCCGCATACCCATAGGCAGTGCATAAGCCTTCCCAACTTGCATCTATGGGAATAGCATCAATGATGGCATCGATACTGGACGCATCTAAAGTAGGATTGGGCGTGGGATTAGGTGAGGGAGTAGGATTTGGTTGGGGCGATGGCTGTGGTGTTTCTAGAGTTGGACATCCAGCATCGCATTGTGGTGTGAACATGGTGGGAGAGTAGGGGGTGTTGGAGTTGTATCCTATTCCAGAAGAATTGGAAATGTCTGGACCGCACGCTGACATTACAAGAAGAGTAAGAGAAGAGACTACATTTAGATTAGTGTAGGAAGATACCATCTGATTATTTTTTACTACTTCATTTTAATAACATTTGTTGTTTTTGAATAGATATTTTAAATGATATAGTTTATAATAACTATTTTAGGATATATCTATTACAATGAGGTAATTCTTTTAAATAAACATTTTCTACTTCTAAGTGATACTATGAAATTCTATCAACCGGTATTACTTGCAGGAGGAGTAGCACTTGGTTCTTCAGTTCTAGCACAAGAACCATATAATCCGTGGGCGCATACACCTGTAGCACCGATACCTGCGTCTGTTTTAGCAACTGTTCCTGCAACTGTGCCTCCATCTACTCCTGCTTCTACTCCCTCTTTACCACCATTTTTAGCTCCTGTTTCCATATCCCCTTCTGCTCCGATAATTATTCCTCCCTCTGTGTCACCATCAGCTCCACCTTCCATACCTGCGTCTGCTCCTGTTGTGGTGCCTTCTACTACCCTAGTTGCACCTGAATCAGTTTCTCCTGTTTTGGTTTCTGTTCCAACAGCTGTTCCTGCAGTTGTGAGTGCTCCTGCATCAAAGGGAGTACCTTCTTCTCCAATAATATCTTCACCACGATCTCTCGAAACGAGAACGCTCGAAAATGATGGAGTTGCCGGTAGAGTTGCTCAGGAGCATCGACATACTTTAGGTGATACCACTGGGATGTTTGGTCGTGGAGCATATGCAGGGACGATGATACAATCAAATGTGGGACAGGAAAATGTTGCAGGTGTTCATGCTGTAAATGGTTTTCAACTTGTTTTAGACCATACACGTCTTACAAATAAACCAGATATTCTTCAGGGAGGATTTCGAACACCTGAATTTAAGGGAATTATTCTTCAGACATCGGCTGAACTTCCAACAAATCAGCAATATGGTAACATCAATGGACAGATTCTTTTCAAACCCGTAACAAACACGCAAGTTCGTAGCGGAACATTACATTTTTTTGGAGAAAATTATGGTATTGTTGGTGGACAATATGTTGGTCCTCGTTTGGGCGGATTTATTGTTAATGGCGATATCATTGGAAACACTAATACACTGGGTACAGAAGGTTTTATAGGTTTTGAGTCAAGTCCTTGGTATGTGAGTGCTGGTGGAAATTCAACACGTAGATTGATAACAAGTTCGCAGGGTGTGTACCAACGTGATCGAAAGTTCGGAGTATTGAACCAAGCGTGGTATTCTAGAAACGCACAACAAGGTTTCAAAGTGATTATGGGTCCTGAATTTACTCTTGATGGAAATGATGCAGCTGATCTAGATCAACGACTTACAAATGCAGGTCAACTCTGGGTTAATGAAGGTTGGCAACGTTTTGATCCTAATTATGCAAATGGACGATTTTTGATTGGTCTGAATGCGGATCGGAATGAAAAGATTGACGAGTGGCATATAGGTGGTATGTTTTATGACCAAATGAGTAAAGATGGAACTGGCGTAGAAAATTATTTTTGGGGTGTTGGGTTTGCACGTGCTCAAGCGAAGGATTGTAAAGGATGGGTGATTGTTCTTGATGAAGCATCACCATTTCCACTTTTTTCAGAGAGAGTTACTCTGCGTGTTGATGAAGAATATCATGTTATTGCGACGGCATGGATCGGAACTTTAACACGGTAGTTTTAGTATAGTAATGGAATCTTTTTGTTGATTGGTAATAAATTTAAGAAAAAAGAAAGATGAATTTCGAAAAACACCATACCATTTATAAAAAATAGTTTGGTGAAATATATAGGGGGATAGGTTTGGAAGGTATTAATTATGGTAAAAATTATAGTAAATGCTCCCCCTGTGCCATCTGGTGATGCAGTAGATAATCTGGTTGAACCGCAAACTCTTTTACTTCATATTTTGCGAGATGACCATGGAAGGCCAGTCACTGATGCGGCTGTTGCAGCTCAAATTCTTCAAGGAACAGTGTCCAGCGCATTGTATGCACCATTGGGAAATAATGAAGAACTATCTGGATTATATTATGGTGCACGGTTTTCAGATGAACCTCATATTTCACACGTAGTATTTACTAGCCCTAACACAAGTCAAAGAACAGAACCTGATAAAGATCTTTTTGTGAAGCAACAATTTACTGTGTTGAAAGAAGTGCGTGATCGACAAACTGCTGTTAATAAAAATTCACGACGACAAAAAATAACTGGGGTTGCTGTAGGAGTTCTTGGTTTGGGACTTGGGGTTACAGGAGTTTGGTATGGTGCGTCGGCGAGTGGGGCTGCACAGCGTGAACATGAACTTTTTGATGCTGCGGTTACACAAACGCAAGAAATTCTTGAGGGTAATAAAACAAGAGCAGATACTCTTGCCCAGGATGTTCTTGCGTATAGAAGAGTTGTTGTTTCAACTGGTTCTACTCTTGACGAGATACAGGCAAAATATGAAAAACAAAAAACATTAGCTGATTTAGCTAAAACAAATGGTGATATACTTAAAACTCGAGTTGACGATGTAGATAGAATTATTAGAGAGCAATTTAAACTGTTAGATGAGAAAGAACCACAGGTAAATGCATTGGAAACAATGTTAGAAGAAATTAAGAATGCAGACCCTTATATCAATTTGATAGCAACAGCAGATAGGGTTATTGACCTACCTGCTCGAGTTGATGCAGCAGGAAAGGCTCTGCGAGATCGATATGGGTTTTATTCGCAACTAATTGGTTTGTTGAACCGAGAAAGTAGATCGAGTGCTGCTCTGCCAGTTCAAATCAACCAAGCTTTAGGGTATCAAGTTGGAATGGTTGGTGGATTTTTATCAAGCCAAATGGAGAATTATTTGTGGTCGCATACAAAACCGGATGGTAATTTTGTGCCACTGCTCACCACTATGACTAATTTTTTCGCACAGTATACTGGAGCTGCGAAAGTGTCTGGTGTGACATATAACAACGGAAACATCTTGGTTATGGGATCGGATTGTTCTACGGCTACGCAAACGCTTGCAGCAGTTCTTGGTGTTAAATCTAATTTTAGACCTAAGTTTGGGCAGTTCACAGTAGATGCTGTTTGCATAAAACAGACTGGTTCTCCTTATACATTTTAAACATTTTAAATTTTTAATTTAAAAAAAAAAGCCTCTGCGGGGACATTCAGTCACAATGGAATTGTGGACATTTGAACCCCGGACCTGCGCTTCTCTCAAAGGGTTTTGTACGAGAGCGCCGCTCTACTACTAAGCCACAGAGGCAGTTAGGTTAATGATTTGGGGTTTTCTTTTTTAAGGTATCGTGATTCAAGAAGAAATTTATGGGGGTTGAAAGAGTGGTTTACGATTAACTGGGGATTATTGGTATTAGTTCAACAGTTGGATTAGTTGAGTTTAGCGAGAAGTTCTTCTTTGGTTTTGAATTTTTTCTGACATTCGAAACATACGGGGTATTGAGTTGAAGAACCTGGCTTGTGAACAATCGTGCCTTTGATTTTACTTAAAAAGAGTTCAGCGATTTTGTTGGAACAGATGGAACATTTTGGCATGGAGGAGTAGAATGAGAATTCTTTAAAAATTATTCCCTCTATTTTTCTTGCTTTGAATACTATTCTCTATAACTTTACTCTCGATTAAAAAAACTTTCAACTCCGTCCATGATACTGAGAGGATCGTAGCCTCCCTCTAGGACTGCAAAATAAGGAATAAGAGACCGATCTAAAATTTTCCACAGAGCTTGGTAAGAATCACTGGTCAAATTGAAACTACCCCCAAATGTTTCTTCGAAGGTATTGCTGTCATGGACGCAGGTATCAAAGCCTGCACTTACCGCGATGATGGAGGGATTTTCTCTTTCGATTGTTTTTGTGAGACGACGTTCTAAAACTTGAATATATCTTGCATCACTTGTTCCTGATGGAAGGAAGATATTTTCGCATCTTTCAAATTGATCTTGATCGCCATGTGGCCATAATCCTGCACAATTTATAGAAAAATAGGAAGTATTGGGTGTTTTTGTAACGTATTCTATTGTCCCGTCACCAAGATGAAGATCAACATCAATAATCAGAATTTTTCGTTCGCCCTGCTGACGAAGAAATTCAGTAGCAATAGCAACATTATTGAAAACACAGAATCCCCCTTCTTTGTCTGACCAAGCATGATGACCTGGTGGACGGACAAACGCAAAAGCACGACGAGCATGTTGTGCATATTTGGCAGCTTCGATAGTAGCCCCTACCGCATAACAGGCAGCTTGATATGTGCTCTGAGAAAAGCAATTATCAATTATTGTGTTGATTTCTCCTCTTCCTAACTCGTTGCAAATGGTACGTACTTTGTGAATATAATCTGGAGTGTGAAAAAGAGGTAAATACTCTTCGCCGTTGGGTGCATCTTGTACTGTGACTATATCAATTAGTTCTTCTAACGCTTCATCAAGTCGCTCTGGCTGATCTGGACAATCTAAAGAGACTTTATGATTGATGTGCAGAGGTGAATAAATTAATACTGGCTCTGAATTCATGATTATCATGAGCCTTTATGATCGTTACTTTAAAAATGTTATTATTTCAAAGTGATTAATTTTTAGGGAAATATTTTAAAGTAAGCCTGTTTTCGGTGGTGTATGGGACGTCAGGTACTAGATTCGGCAGAACTTAATGGTTGGCTTGAGCGCTATGAAAAAATGCTTATTGAGGATCAAAAAGGTGGGTTGGAAGAGCCTGATGATGTTTTAGACGCACGGCGATTTACTCAACCTGTTAGAAGAGGATTTTGTTCTGCATCTGAGAATAAAATGGTGTCTGATGTCGTTGTTACGAGTGCCGATCAAAATGACCATACTTTACTTACACGTTTGGATAATATTTTTTATCGTACTTTGTATGGTCAGGAAAGAGATGATTCGTTTGAACCCGACTTTCCAACTGAAGTTCTTGTTGCCCGAAAAAATGTGCATCTTGTAGGTGGAATTTGGTACGCAATAGAGCCAACGCAGGTGTATGAAGGTTTTTTGTATCTTGATAGAATGGTAGTAGTAGATAGAGAGCGAGGGCAAAATATTGGTACAAAAATGTTGGTGAATCTGCTGGAATATGTGCCCGAAGGGAAAAGTGTTATTCTTCATGCATGGGATAAAGCAATCCCGTTTTATGTTTGTAATGGGTTTTTTTCAGCAGGCGAAGATGTTGAAGGTGAGGATGGATGTTTTTTTCGTAAGATGGTTTTGCCTCTTGACTGGGGTACTTTTCAAGATTATAAACAGGAAGGATGGCAAGAGGAATTACAGGCCGCTACACGTGATGAGATCTTTTTTAGAAAGATTCGTAAAGCATTGGAGAAAAATTGTGAAGAGTCATTTACTGAATTGAGCTCTAATCCTTTCACGGCAGTGTTATATCGTAATGCAGGAATCGATCATAGACTTCTAAAATAGATCAAACCTTAACCAAAACTAATATAAAAGCACCTTTCTGCGTACTGTTTATGCGTAAGCGTATTGCAGTTATTGATCGACAGAAGTGTCATCCAGATGAGTGCGGGAATTATCTTTGTGCTAAATTGTGCCCTGTTAATCGGTCCGGGACTGAATGTATTTCTGTGGGAGAACCAGATAAGAAAGCACGTATTGATGAGATGTTGTGTACAGGATGTGGGATTTGTCCTAATCGTTGTCCATTTGGAGCGATTCAAATCATTAATTTGCCCGAAACGCTCACCAAGGATCCGGTTCATCGCTACGGGGAGAATATGTTTGAGCTCTATCTTCTTCCAACACCAGTGTTTGGGAGTGTTACGGGAATCTTAGGAAAAAACGGAATTGGTAAGTCAACGGCACTTAAAATAATGGCCAATATGCTTAAACCAAATCTGGGTCATTATGATAATCCTCCAGAATTTAAAGAGGTTATCAATTATTTTAAAGGCACTGAGACACAGAAATTTTTGGAGCGATTGCACAAGAACGAGATTACGTTAAGTTATAAACCGCAGCAAGTTGATCTGATACCTAAACAAGTAAAGGGGACGGTACGAGACTTATTATCAAAAATTAATTCGAGTGAGGAGTTGATGGGAGTTGTTGAAAAACTACAACTAACACATTTCCTGGATAATGAGATTGCGACAATTTCAGGAGGAGAATTGCAACGAGTCGCGATTGCGGCGAGTGTGTTGAAAAAAGCAAACTTGTTTTTATTTGATGAACCAACATCGTTTTTAGATATTAAGCAGCGAGTCAAAGTTTCTGAATTTATTCACGATTTGGCTGACGATAAAACAGCAGTTATGGTTATTGAGCACGATTTGATTATTTTAGATTATATGACTCAATATCTAAACATCATGTATGGGCAAGAAGGGGCGTACGGGGTTGTGTCAGGATTGAAAGCCACTCGTGAGGGAATTAATGCGTTTTTGGAAGGATATTTGCGAGAAGAAAATATTCGGTTTCGAGATCATGCCATTAAGTTTGAAAAATCTCAGGATTCACGAGGTGCAATTCCTATGCCATTAGTTTCTTGGCCTGAGATGAAGAAGACACTGGGTAAATTTTCTCTGGAAATTGGTGCAGGGACATTACATCGTGATGAGGTTGTAGGAATTTTAGGAGAAAATGGAATTGGTAAAACGACGTTTATTAAAATTCTTGCAGGCATGATAAAGCCTGATTCTGGTGTGGTTGATTCTTCTGTGAAGGTTGCATACAAAGCACAGTATCTCGAGAGTGATTCAGAGATAATGGTAAGTGAGTTTTTACATCGTGCTGTTGAGAAATATTCTAACCAGTTAATTGGCGCAATGGATATTGAACAGTTATTAACACAAAAATTATCCGAACTTTCAGGTGGTCAGTTACAACGTGTGGCGATTGCACATTGTTTATCACAGGATGCTCAGCTCTTTTTATTAGATGAACCGTCAGCATATTTGGATGTCGAGCAGCGTTTGAAAATCTCTAAGATTATTCGAGCGTTTGCACAAGAACGGGGGATTACGGTATTAATTGTTGACCATGATTTGATGTTTCTGGATTATATCTCTTCACGTTTGATTGTCTTTTCAGGAGCTCCTGCGGTTCAGGGCACAATGGAAGGCCCATTCAAGATGGAAGAGGGAATGAACAAATTCTTGAGAGATTTGAATATTACCTTACGTCGAGATATGACTTCGCGACGCCCTCGAGTAAATGATGTTGGTTCAGTTAAAGATCGTGAGCAGCGATCTGGCAATAAGTGGTATTATAGTTAGTAGTATTAACCGAAATGTTTAAATAGTTCTTTTTAGTTAATATCATTAACATGAATGGAGAAACTCTTCGTAAGAATTTTTTAGAATATTGGGAAATAGGAGAGTATTCTTTTCAAAAGAAAAAATTCAACGCGTGTGTAACGCTTTATTATAAAGCACTGGTTGAATTATGTGATATCCGGCTTCTTGAGAAAACTGGAAATGTAGGAGCAAATCATACAGAACGCTTTGAACTTCTTGAACAACACGACCCTCAACTTTATACAACTGCTTCTAAATTGTTTCGTTTTTATCGTGACTCTTATAATAAAGAGATCAGCGAGACAATTGCAATGCTCGTACGTAAGGAGGTTGATCATGCTCGAAAATCTATCTTTGATTAAATCCTGGATAAAAAAAGAAAAAGTGCTTGATGTCATTCTCTTTGGCTCGTTGACTCGTGGTAAAATAAAACCAGCAGATATAGACCTATGTATACTTGTTTGCGATAAAGATGAGAAGAGAAGTCTTGATCTAGTGGATTCGCTAAGTAAAATCACAGATAGATTAGGTGGTCAGTTTCAGATTAATATTCTTACTACAAGTCAATTTGTGCAGGGTAACTCTCTTGCAAAAACACTCCTTTTGGAAGGGATAAGTATCAAGACTACCAAAAAGTTTTCTGTAAGTTTTGGGTTTGAAGGAAAAAGTGCATTTGTCTATACGCTGAGCCATTTTTCAGCAACACAGCGAGTTCGATTTCATTATGCACTCAAAGGAAGGTATGGAAGCGAAGGAATGTTACGACAAGTAGAAGGTGAATTTTGGAACTCAGGAACGATTGTGGTGCCAATATTAAAAGAGGACATTTTGAAAGAATTTTTTATAACATGGAATGTTAAATTTAGTGTTAAGAAATTTTTGATTAGTTAATAATGATAACTTAAAAGATAAAATAAAAACATAAAGTTAATATTAATAACTTTGTTTAATAAGGTATCACTGCTTCGGAATCATAGCGGTCGGCTTTGTCGTATGCAAGAATGACGATGTTTTGATTTTCTACACTCTTGGCTAGTTCTATGGCACACGCAATTCCTGCTCGTGTTGATCGCCCAAGATCTTCATAGCCTGCGAATGTTTGATCCCAATGTGGTAACGCTTTGAAATCATCTCGCCCTGTTGCTTGTGCGTAATAGTAATCCTGCCAACGATCGCTTACCAACATTGCGCCCGTGATGAGATCTGCCTCAACCGTATGTCTAATATGAGGAAAATCAATGCCTTGATAACTCGTGCCCCGCAGACGATGGCGAGGAAGTGTTCCTGGTTTGATACCAAAACGATCTTCATAGCGACTAGGATATTTCTGGTCGTACATTACTGCAGCTTGAACTGATTCAAAGGTGATGATTTTTGTTTGCGCAGTAAAAACACGAGCTGGACCTAAAACAGTTGAGCCATTCCCAACGGCAGGCATGTAAATATCGATATCAATCTCTTGCATGATTTCCCGAGCAATAGTGCCAAACGCATTGAGTGTTATCTCGTTATTACTAAATCCAGCGCCAGCACGTTTGCCCATGGAATGGTTCAGGAAGTAAAAGTCAGGATGTAGAGGAAGAAATTCGCGAAGGAAATCTGGGAAGCCATTAATGTAATCTCGCTCTGCTGTACGATAAATGGTTACTCCTTGTTCTTGGATTATGTTTACGATAGCAGCATCAACACCACCAGCAATAGCGATATGACACTCGTATCCTAGCAATTTCCCAATCCCTGCAAATGCGGTACCAGCTGTTCCAGAGGTTGTTTCCAACACTTTTGCACCAGGTTGAAGACCTCGATACTCTTCAAACTCACGGAAGAGTTCAAGATAAACACGATCATAATGAGAACCAAATGGATTATCGCATTCACGTTTGAGGAAAAGATGGTTGTTGTTAGGAAAGTCCCCAGTGTATGGAATGAGTGGGGTGTTGCCGATACGTGCTGCCAGTTCATCATAGAGCTGTTGACGTTGTGGGTTCATTGGTTTCACCTTTTTTCAAAAAGTATGACGCAGGTTTCTCTAAGCCAATCAACGTTGCTCTCACTTTCAAATCGAAGAAGTCTTCCCGAAATAGCCTCATTAGCTACATTCTCGAGCAAGTGGTTGGGATCAACACGATATTGCCACTCGCGTAGTTCAGCTGTCCCATACAGTGATGGTGCATGAACAACATGCATAGCAATGCCCCCCGTTTGCAGTGCATGATAGGCATTACGAAGTGCCTGAACTTGTTCTGAGGGTGTAAGAAACTTCAGGAGTTCATGACTGAAAACAACAGAAAAACCAGTCTGAGGAAACGGCTCTGTTACATCGTGTTCAACAACATTTCCTGCATCCTTAAGATGTTTACTATCCAGATCATAGGTTACAACTTCTACTGGCTGGCAGAAGACTTCACAAAATATTTTTTCGTGAATTGAGAGGTACCTCTTGTCCGAAGCTCCAAGTACAGCGACTCTCACTTTTTCTCGCGGATGATAGTTAAGTTCTTCTACAACACATTTCACAATAGACTTTTTAGTAGCAGCCATATTAGCTACCCATTCCTCTGGCTGAGCAGCATATTCTCGATAATGAGATTGAAGTATTTCTTTAGTGACCATTTTGTTTATTACTTATTAGTAAGAAATTAATTCTTATTTAATATTATGTTGTCTTATTTTAAAACGACATTCTTAAAAAGAACAGAGATAATGCGGAAGCATGCATAAAGAAGCAGTCTTGCAACAGTTTGGTCTAACAGAAGCTGAAGTACGAGTTTACATTTATCTTCTTCAGTACGGAGAAGAAACGGCAAGTGAAATTGCGAAGAAAGTGGGAATGAATCGGACGTTTGCCTATGATCGTCTCAAAAAATTGCAGGATGTGGGGTTGGTTAGCTCTGTCATTAAAGATAGCAAAAAATATTTCTTGGCAACAGAACCACAGCAATTACTCTCCTTACTTAAAGAGCGAGAAGAACAACTCAAAGATGTTTTACCCGAATTGGAGAAGCTGCGAAAACCTAAAGAGGATGTTCCAAAAGTAGAAGTATATTCGAGTTTGAAAGGTGTTAAAACTGCTCTTAATTTGATGCTTAAAGAAAAACAAACAGCATATGTTCATGGATCAATATCTCTCTTCAAAGAAGCGTTACCAACTCATTTTGAGATTTGGAATACACGGCGAGTTAATCTAAAAATCCCACTTAAAATATTAAGCTCGGAAAGAATAAAGCTGAGCCTTACGGAAATCGATCAACTTCCTTTTGAAGAGAAATCTATTACTACTACATTTACGTTTGGTAACTCCACACTAATTGTCATGTGGAATGACCATCCTCTCGCTATCCATATTAATAACAAAAACATTGCTGATAATAATCGAACGCTGTTTAACACAATTTGGAATAGAGAAGTAAAGATCTACAAAGGAAAGGAAGGGATTTTACAGGCATTTTGGGAAGTGATTGAAAATACCAAAGAGTGCGTTGGTTTTGGCTGTAGCAAGAATCTAGCAGACATCTATACAGTAGAATGGAGTAATCTTTGGCATGAGGACAGACTATCTCACAATGTAAAGGTACGGTTAGTGGCCTATGATGATAAAAAAAGTAGAGACTATTTCACACCACGAACGAAAGCAAAAAGAGAATATTTCGTACGGTTTTTGTCTCGCGAGTCACAAGGCCCATCATGCGTAATGATCTCTGAGAAGATGATTGCAACGTTTGTGTATACTGAAAAACAATATCAAGTTATTGTGAATAAAAATAAAGAAACGATTGCGGCATATCGTAAATATTTTGATGAGTTATGGCTTAAGTCAAAAAAATAATGGGAAAGTGAATTTTACTCATTCAACTTTTGCTAGAGTTTGAGCAGGTGCTTTTTTTGCAACGTATTTTTTAACGTATTTACGGCCGTTGTTGTGAGTGCGAATGCGCAGATTGCGCTTTTGCTTAGTATGCATTTTTCTCATAGCGACGTTGGCATGTGAGGTATATTATAAGCCTTTCGCTGGTGCGAAGAAGCGTTTTAAATGAAATATAAATTTACTGACTCATTACTTGCTGTCATCATAGCCGCATTTACGGCATTTAAAGAATGTGAGAAGCTCAGCTTCGATCTCTTGTATTTCTTTGGACTTACACTTGGGACAATCCATCCTCAAAAGAAGAATGTAGAAGTATATTAAGATTGTGCGATTTGAGTAATAAATCTAAACGTGTATTGCGGAGCGATGCGAAACGAGACACGTGGGACATAACCGATAACATCGCCTGCGACTTCAAGGGGAAATGATTTGTTGTCTTTTCTTTGGAGATTAATTTCACCTGTAAAAGCATCGCGAACAAGTGGACCTTGGTACTCTCCCTTCCAAAAAGAGGGGATGTTTGCTAAGAAATGTGCGACTCGACCATGAAGATTAAAACTACGTGCATGCATCATGCCCTGTTGATGTGCTTGAGTAGCGTAAGGGAGTGCTTTAAGTCCCCAGCCGTAATGAGGAGTGGTTCCTACACCAAACGTAACGGTGTCTGATTTGATAAGGTCATCGAGGGGAAGGGAATTGGTGGAGAAAGAACCATTTTGAGTGATCGGTAACCCTTGAGATTTTTCTACTGATGCTTCCAATGGTTTTAGATGAGGAAGGTGACTTAAGCCAGCAGGAATGTAACCTATTTTTCCCATTCTTGGTCGCCACTTTTTGTCGTAGTCATTGATAACTGTGACGTCTAAACCTACGCTCGCAAAGGTGAAATACTCGGGATCTTGGTTGGCTGCTTGGATGTGAATAAGGGGAATTGACGCTGTAGCGAGGAAGTCATTTTCGATTGTTCTTTCAAGTAATGTTGATGCTTGTTTTCGATTTTGTGTTCCGAGACTATGTGCAAGAGCGTTGCCGTTACCAAATGGAAGGACGAGAATTTGAGGAAATGAGTCTTGTTGTGTACCCCTAGCTTTAATGAGGCCATTGAATACGTGTCTGATTGTTCCATCACCACCAAAGATGGCTACTGCATCAGCTTCAAGGAGAGGTTGATAGGATGATCCTGCACGATAGAGAGGAGTATTATCACCAACATAGCGATGTGATAAATCCTGGAGAATTTGCCCTCTTAAATTAGTAGAATTTCCATTTATCCAGAGTGCAACTTTTTTTGCCATGAGAAATCAAGAAAGAAGATAAAATAAAAATTTATTCAACAGTGACGCTACCACGAATGGCTGGTTCGTATTGATCAAAGTAGAAGTATTGACCTGGTTGCATGAAAGTATATTGTGCGGTTGCACCAGGAACAAGATCAACGTTGAACTCAGCGTTTTCAAATGTAACAGTATAACGTACACCTACTTCAGGATTTTGGTCGTTACGAAGATCGCGATTGCCACGATAATCATCTTGTGCTTCGCCGCTGGTTTCACGATAGTCAACATTGACCCATTCAACAGTATCGCCGGCTTTGATCACAAGATCAAGAGGTGAATATTGACCGCTTTCCATCACAACTTGATAGATTTGGCCAGTAGGTTGAACTGGAGCAACGTATTTTGTTTCTTCAACAGGTGCGGGGGTAGTAGGTTGTTGAACTTGTTCAACAGCGCAACCAGCAACAAGGAGAAGAGCAACAATGCTCATTATTAGGATAAGTGCTCGCATGGGGATTCCTCCAATTGTTATTTCTTATGGATAGTAACATAGTGGTTATTTAAAAAGGTTTGGGGTGGTTTGAGTAGAAAGCCTAAATTCAGGTTGGGGTTGAGACTGGGATTGAAATTTGAATCGAACGAAAAATGCAGCAAGCCTAATTTATTTGTAGACATAATCATGATGATCAAAGTGGTAAAAAACCACCGAGTCGTCTTTTAGATTGTAATGAAAAGTTAAAACAAATGAACCCATAATGTGGACTCGCTTTAGATGTTGAAGAGGTTTGCGTAAATTTTTGTAGCGATCAACATTGGGATTTGCGACAATCTCTTGAATTTTATTAATTACGGCACTATATGCCACAGGGTCTCTTTTTGCTAACTTGCTTAGTGTTTTTTCTAGATCTTCATGAATGGAGAAGTTATGCATTTTCAATTTTCCGCTTCAAATCTTCAAGTGAGGAATAACGGTTAAATTTCTTGCTTTTTTCAATTGCCTTGATTTTCTCTATGAATTCTGGACGTAGTTCCGGTTCTAGAAACTCTTCTTCATATTTTTGGATTATTAGATTAACTGCTTCGGATTTGTTTTTAAGACCGTATTTACCTTTAACTACATTTACAATACGATCTTCTCGATCGCCCATGTCAACGATTGCTTGTACCATGTTATGATTTATAATAGAATATAATGATCAATTATATAAATTATGGGGTTATTTTTTGGTATTATCCCATATGAAACTAAAAAATTGATCATACGACTGTGCCGCTTCTTTGTGGTGGATTAATGTTCCTATAGGATTGTCTGTCCAGATGATGATTCCTACTTTGTCGTTACGGATGATAGTTTCGGTTAATGGTTCGAAACCTTGTTTAGTGTATTTGACTTCGGCTTGGGGGTATTTGGCTTGTGCGTTCCATTCTTTAAGTGATTCGTTAAACAGCAGTTTTGCTTTGATTTTTTTTGCTGCACGTTCTTTGTGGTAGTGAACCCACCACGCATCACCTAGCATGAGGGATTTTTTACTTGAGCCGAAGGTGTGGTGCTGAGAACCACCAGCGTTTAATAGTTCTAAGAGGAGTTCTTTGATCCCTTTAATGCCCCGATAGAGGACGACTTCTGGTTTTTGTTTGGCTTGTTGTTGTTTGATGAGGAGTTCTGGAAGGAGTTGTTCGAAGCGTTGCTTTTTTTCGTCGATAAATGAGGCGATGTTCTTGGGGTCTGTTGCTTGGTAATGGTGGCGTTTACCTTGCTGGATGCTGGTGATGAAGCCTTTGGCTGTGAGTTTGATTAGCGTCATGTGGACAACCGAGCTTTGCAAGCCAGATTTTTCGATGATGGGGCCGGCAGTTGCTGAGCCGAGTTCTAAGAGGGTAAGGTAGACTTTGATTTCTGCGGTGGTGAGGCCGATGTCTTCGAGGATTTTGATGTCCATGTTGAGAGTAGATGTTTCTTAGTTTTTAATTCTTTCTTTTTCTCCTCCATTTTTGGAGAGTGATTATTTAAGAAGTCTTTGGTTGTTACTAAACAGTAAGTAAAATAGCCGAGCGGGCTTTGTACGCACACAAAAAGGAGATGAATAAAAATGACAAACATAATGGAAATGTACCGACAAATACCTGCAGTGTTGACTCAGCGATATGAAGTTGCGGAAGAAAGCGACTCGCTTGTTTTGAGATTACAAAAAGCTCCCCTTGTAGTTGAGCTATGTGAAAATCCAAGTAAGGGTGTTCTTTTTCAAGCAAATTTAATGGCACCACTGCGAGGTATGAAAAACTTACAAGAAGGGATTAACGCATTAGCGACTCTTGAAGATCGTCGGACCTTGCTCCATTTACAAGGATATGAAGGGCAGTTACGAGACTACGACGACGGAGTCGAGGTTACTTATGATGTTGCTCTTGAATCGCCAAACCGACTTCAGCAGGCATTACGAGATTTCAGTTTCCCTGACTACAAATTTAAGTTAGATGTTGACTTAGAGCACTGCATTGACCCTGAAGCAAAAAGATTTACAGGGTATATTAATTGGACTAATGGGAAAATAATTCTCTCTCAAAAAGATACGAGAATTTTTAGAGAGGCAGTTCGTGTGTATGTGAACAAGTCTTTAGAAGATGATCCCACTCTGAGAATCGGTTCTTATGGTATGGGTGGCATTGAACTTGAAGCCGAAGCGGAGGAGACGTTGTTGAGAACACAAACAGAGTTGTGTCGCATTCTCAATGAGACCTTTCAGCGAACTGATTTGGAATTGATCGTTGAGAGAAAAACTAGAGATAAACCATAATTTTCTTTTTTACTTTTTTCGTTGATGGTTTGAGGTAGATGGAGGAATAGAAAAATGATTACACTAAATATACTTATAGGAGATGACGGATTTGAAAATAGTGATACGGCAAAAGATGCTATTGACAATATGTTTTTTGGCATGGCCGATATCTTGAAGTATAAAAAAGCATTTCCAATCAGAACAGAACGAGAAGGAGATTTGTATGTTGGAAGAAATATTGTTCCCTATGTTACTGAAGTTTGTGTAAGAACAGTTAAATCAGTAGATGAATTGATTTGCGAAGCTGGACAAGGAGAATACAATTTAGTTGTAACAGACTTGCAATATGGTGCTTTTGGGGGTGATAGAGGAGGAGAAAGAGTAATTGATGCACTTCAAGGAAGGCAACCTCTTGTACTTTGCACGTCATCCTATGTTGTTCGTGATTTTGGTTTAGGAAGTAGAGTTGACATTCTTGCATCACCAAGAGCTGAAGGGTATGATAGAATGAACAAGTTTGAGTTTCTGGGATGGAAAATCAGTGAATTTTACATGAAACGAAACCAGGAATAGTGCCTAAATTAGATGGCAGATTTCTTTTTGATTTTTTCTTTGTATTTTTGGTAAATATTTATAAGTATTAGTATTATTATAATACCTAATAATGGAAAATCTTTCAGAACAAGAAGTGTTAAAGCATCGTACCTCATTGATTGAGTCAAAAATCCTTACGAGAAGGCAATGTGAGGTTCTGGAAAAGAGGAGTAAAAATATCGGATTAAGTTCTACTGAGAAAACGTACTATTACAAATTTATTCGACCGAAGTTGAAAATGATTTCTTGCTTTCAGGGAGATGACACATTGTGTGTAATGGGAAGCGAGCAGATGATTTTTGAAAGAATTGAAGAAGCAAAGAGGATAATTCTTCGTCTAGAACAGAAACATAAGAACCAGAAAATACTTCTCTCGGGTTCGTTTTTGTTTAAAGAGAAGTATAAAGATATTGATGTGTTTGTCATTAGTAAGTATGCTAAGGAGAACTATCGTTTTAGAAAAATGCAAATTAGTTTTCTTAAAGAGAAAGATCTTGATACGTTATTCTTCGCATCATTGGCACAAATGAGTGTGGCGAACTTTAAACCAGTTTTGAATTATGCACCAATAGTTACAATCGAGGATTTTACTAAAAACTATGAGTTGCTGGTGAATGCATTTTTACAAAAAGATGACCTCGAGCCTTATTTGAGAACTTTTCTGCTTCACACATCATATTTGAGCATAGGCGTTATTCTTAACCCATTACAACTATCAGAATTGAGAGAGAAATTTTTTAGATTTAAAAATATTGAGTTCATAAGGCAATATGTAGTGTATGCACTTCTAACGGGATACACCAAGGTAGAACGGAAAAGACTGAGAACGTACATACAGGATTACAAATTACTCAAGAGAGAATATAAGTCAACAAATATCCACGAGTATATCAAAACGTATGAGATGGTGATGAAAGTTGGATAAAAGAGAAGTGAAAGAGAAGATTAGGTCATTATTGGATGATCAACTCCGCTTTGAAGGACATTTCGACAAATGCTTTGAAGATTTGAAAGATACTCAAAAAGAAGATTTATTGGTGTGGGTGGTTTCGTGTCGAGATCAGAAAGAAAACGTGATTCAATCAAAACGGGATCGAGATATTATTGGGTTTGTAAAACGGTTTGGTTCGAATGTGCGTGCAGTTCTAACAAAGAAAAAAGAAGGCTATTTTCTTGCTCTGTTCTTAGATAAGCACAAATATTACGATGAAGAAATGGAGAAACTAGGCTTCTAGTAAACGACAGAGTGATCACTAAGCCGTTTACTATCTAACAAGCAATTTTTGACCTATTGCTAGCTATTCTGAGAATATCTTCTTCCATTCTTTTCTGTATAGCTTGATCATCATGATGGTTGCAACGAGAATCATCGCCGCACTAAACCATTGGCCGATGGTGAATGGACCCCAGAATGTGTCTTCGCGCCAGAAGTCAACGATAAATCTGCCGATACCTTCAAGCAGGACAAAGTTCCAAAATAAAAAGCCATCTTTGAACTTATTTTTACTTAATAGAAACCATAACCATCCTGTAATCACAAATCGATACGCTGCGGCATAGAGTTGTTGAGGATGACGACAGAGATCGCCGCCACCCGTATTTTTGAAATTGACACACCACCAGATCTTGGTTTGATCTGCAATAGTCCCCCATAATTCGCCGTTGATAAAATTAGCAATTCTGCCAAACGCAAGTGCAAACATGGAGGGCATTGCTAAGACATCGGCGAGTTGGGCAAAGGATCGTTTGGTTTTTCTCGCATAGAGCCAGACTCCTGTGATAATGCCGACAAAGCCACCGTGAAAACTCATGCCACCTTGCCAAATTTTAAAGAAATTGAGAGGGTTAGTGAGATAATAGCGTGGCTCCCAAAATACTTCGAAGATACGTGAACCGATGAGCACGCCTAAAACTACGTAAAGCATGAGATCCCATACATCATCTTTGCTCATGTTGAGATGAGAACGATATTTGTGGATGATCCAGGCAGCAAAGAGAAAGCCGATGACATAGGTTATACCGTACCAGCGAATTTGGAGCGGGCCAAGGTGTATGAGAATGGGGTTAATGGAGTGAATCCACATAAATGGTTGGGAGTAGGGAGGCTATTTAATGGTTTGGGAATCTTTTTGGGAAAGAAATAGATTAGGAAAAACGAAACCTCTGCTTGCAGCATAGGCAAGGCATCGTTGAAGATATGGCCCTATAGGCATAGAGAATTCAAGATCAAGATGTCCTAAGAATGATTGGTATTCAGGAGAGGTTACGGGGGGGTTGTGAAAAACAGTATAAGAACAACCAATATCAGGGATTTTTTGGATGGCTTGGACAAGTGTTCCGACATGAGCAAGAGTCCCAATACCTGATCGTTTTGCACTATCTCCAAGGCGTTCCAATGGATAAAAACGAGCATATTCTATTTGGCCATTTCCACACCGTGAAACTTTAAGTTGCCCCCAGCCAGTTTGCTTGCCATCTAAAAAGTATGCTGTTTCAAGTTCATCCTTCCAGCCACAGGCTAGAAAATCGCCTTGATTGGGGAACCGGACTTTAAATCGGCTTTGCAACGAGTAAAGAGTCATTACTGGCGAATTGACATCGGAACCAGAAATTTTTGGATTAGTACCCATACTCCCATTTTTGGATTTTATATTTTAAATTTAATGCAAAAAAATGAAATTACCAGCCCATGTGTTAGATTAGCGTTTGTTTAATATCAGCTCAGCTGGATTTGCCTGTTCTACTATAACTATAACATCACCGTAAACTTTATATATCCTCTACCTCTCTGTAGTTTATCGCTTTTGAGTAGTCAGCGATCAAAAATGAGGGTGAAATCATCATGGCAGAGAAAGACAAGTGTTATTCTAAAGAGCTCCTAGGAAAAACCATCGTATCCAAATCTGGTAAGAAGTTTGGAGAAGTGGGAGATTTAATCTACGAAGTAGGTTCAGGAGAGTTAATTCATATTGTATTGCGTAATGGAACTACGTATATTGACCGTATGGAACTTGAAAAAACCAAAGACGGTCAAGTTTTAATTCCATTTTCTGCAGTGATTGCAACTGGCGATTACATCGTTGTTGCAGAAGAAGATATTGTTTAAATTTTTTGTTTTTGCTCTTTTTTACTTTCTGATTCTGGAGTGGATTTAATTTTAACAGATAGGTTTATTGATCTGTCCCTTGATACATTCCTGGTCCTTGGCATTCCATGCGAAATGGCCGTCCATCCCATCTTTGAATGGTTTCACTAAAACGGGGAGCTACCCATGTTACACGTTCAAGACCACATTCTCCAGGTTGAGTTGTGTAGAGAAACTCACGGTTCCAAGGGAATATAGTTAGGCCTGGTCCAACAGCAATTGCTCGTAGTGAGGGACGAAAATCTGCAGGATCAAGTTTCGTGCGACCAGTAACCAATGCAAGACCCGTACCAAAATAATTTCTGTGTACATCTAAACCGATATTTTTTCCAAGACGACCTAGGAGATCATAACGAATTACTGCAGCTTGAACTCTATCGCGTGAAGGAGCATCGATTTTAACTTCTAACCCAGAACGGTCGTAGGGGACAGTAATCATTGATGGATGACGCCATTGAGCATATTGTTCGAGGATATAGGGAAGATTGTGATCAGTTATTTGGAATGACATTTGGAATGACATAGAGAGAAAGAACGCGTTGAAGTTTAAAATAGTTTTGGGAATCTATTCTTCTTTGGGTAACTCGAATTCTTCATCGACTTTTTTGGCATATTCACGCACACGGGCAAGAACAGATTTGAGAACAAAATTGACTACTTTTTCATCGAAGAGTTCGGTGAGTGATGCCCATTCGCTGATTCTGTAGAGATTAGCATTGGTTTCAATAAGATAGAGGTCTTTGAGACGTTTGAGTTGGCGGCGGATGTTGGAGGAAGCGATACCAAGCATGGCCAAACCGTGTTTTTTACGGTAATCCATAACATGATTTTTGATTTCTTCAGAATGTAATTCTTCTTTGCGTTTTTTGGCTTCAAGAAGCACGAGTAAGACATCGACAATAACGTCTCGTGAATCACCGGGTTGGAGCAGGCCTATTGAGAGACAGAATTTGCGCACGACGTCGCGTCCATCCATAGTGGGTTTTTCATAGCGACGTAAGGTTAATTCTGCTAACGGTGTATCACGAGCAATTTTTGACATTTGATCATCTCTTTTAAGAGAAGAAGGTATTTTTTAGTTCTTTTAAATGTTTCTTTGTGGTTTATGAATGATTGAAGAAGAAGTTATTTTTGGGTAAGATTTTGAGGACTTTTTTGAGATCGCCTGAGATAAGTGGGTGGGTTTTTACTTATGTAAATACCAGAAGACTAACGTTGCTGGACTCTTGGCGTCAAGGGTACAGAAAGCAAAGCGTTCGAACTGGACGATGTCACGTGCAGCAACATTCTTGAGTGCTGGTTCACCCAGGCCTTTGATGAAGGAGCCGTCTTCAAGTAGTACTTCTACGTTGATGAGGTCATTAGATACAGGTAGCCAGTGGAGAATGAGGCCGCGATTCACTGCGTTCTTGTATTCGTCATATTTTTCTGAGACAACTTGGTATTTGCCATTTTCCACGACGATGTTGCAAAAATCGATAAGACGATGGATTTTACCTGGTTCAAGTCGTTCAAGATCTTTTTTGCCAAGATACACGTGAAGAGTAGCATGAAGTGTGCGAGTGCCTCGATGAAGAAAACTATCATGCAATGCCATGTGAACGGTTTTAGGAGTTGCTCCGTGTAGTTCAATTTGAACCGGATCTTCAACAAAGAAGTAACGATTAGCATTTGGTTCAATGATGTCTCGATTAAATGAGTTGATCATTTTCCAAAACTCTTCCATGGTAACGGTTTTATCGTTGAGACTTAAGCCGATTTCAACAGCGAATCGACGAAATGCGCCTGGTTGATAGCCACGACGACGTAATGCAGGCAAGAAGGGAATACGAATGTCATCCCAGCCATTATACTTGCCTTGTTCAATAGCTTGACGAGTTTGAGTAGTACTTAGTGTAAACCCTTCAAAATTAATCATACCCCAATGTTTGTACTCAGGAACTTTCCACCCTAAGTGTTGCATGATCAAACGCTCTTTTTCTCCGTTATCGGTATGGTCTTTACCATTAAGAACGTGGGTGACGCCGAGTTCGTGATCATCGACAGCGACGGAGAAAATCATTAAAGGCCAAACACGTTGTGATTTTCCAGTTTTAGGATGAATATGTTCAACAATGCGCATGATAGGGACATCACGCATAGCGGGATTTTTGTGTTTGATATCAGTTTTAAGACGTACAACAGCCTCACCTTCTGCATATTCACCAAAGAGCTTGGCATAGCGAATTTGATGTTCTTTGGTTGGTAATTCTCGACAAGGACAGGCGATACCTTTGTTTTTCATTTCACGCCAAATCTCTGCAGCACAGGTGCAAACATAGGCGTTATTCTGGGTTACAAGCTTTTCTGCATGGTCATAATAGATACCAAGTCTGGAGGATTGGATAATGACACTATTGATGCCGTTATCAGTCATCCATCGTGCATCGCGCTCAATAAGTTCGTAGGCTTGAGGATAAATATTTTCGGCATTGGTGTCTTCAAGACGTAAAATGAGTTTGCCATTGTACATCTTAGCGTATTCGTAATTGAGTGATGTGCCGTAGGCATGACCAATATGAAGTGGACCAGAAGGAGAAGGAGCAATTCGTACAATAACTTCGCCTTTGCACGCATTAGGAAGAGGTTTAAGTGGACCTTGAGGGATTTCGCACGTGATTGGTTTAGTAAGATCGGGACGAAGATGATCTAGTTTTTGCTGCATTTGTTCGATGGTGTGAGAGGAGATTTCTTTGAGGACGGCATCGATTTCTTTCATTAATGCTGGGACGTCTCTTTTGAGATCAGGGTGTTCTTTGAGGACCGCTCCGAGAACAACTTTAGAATTACCTTTACCTTGGAATGCAATCGCGTTGTGGAGCGCATGAGGAAGGATACGATCTTTCATGAGGGGGTTGGAGAGAGATGCTATTTTAAATTTTTGGGTAGAAAAGTATTTTAATCTAGATTAAGAAAATGAAAAATATGAACATTAACGTTGGATCACTTAACGGCCCAAAACTTACCGCGGTACGAGAAGTAGTTGAATTGTGCCCTGATTTGTTCCAAAATGCCATCGTAACTGGTATTGATGTAGAGCATAATTTGTTTGGTCACCCAGAAACATTACAGAAGACTGTTGAGGGAGCAATGGATCGAGCACGTAAAGCATTTAGAGATTGTGAATATAGTATTGGGCTTGAAGGAGGGTTGATGGTTGTACCCCACACCCTTTGTGGATATATGGAAGTCGCAGTTTGTGCGATTTACGATGGTCACGAATTTTATATTGGAATCGGGCCTGCGTTTGAATGGCCACCTCTTGTTACGCAGATGATACTTCGAGGTGAAGCTGATGGGAGTACTGCTTCTAAAAACTTAGGATATACCTCTCATGAAAAATTGGGAGCACGTCCTGGTGGAATGATTGGGGTTCTAACAGGAGGATTAACAACTCGAGAAAATCAGACGAAATATTCTATTATCTCTGCACTGGTACGGTTGAAAAATAAAGAGATGTATGGAGGATAATATGACAATCACGTACGATGACTTCCACAACGTAGACATTCGAGTTGGCACGATCATTTTCGTGGATGACTTTCCTCAAGCACGTAAGCCTGCCTACAAGTTGAAAATCGATTTAGGCGAGTTGGGTATTAAGAATTCAAGTGCACAGATTACAGCTTACTATACTAAAGAAGAGTTGGTGGGTAAACAAGTTTTGTGCGTTGTTAATTTTGCGCCAAAACAGATTGGTCCGTTTCTGTCTGAGGTCTTAACGATGGGTTTTGATGGTGAGAATGGGGTAATTCTTGCATCTGTTGAGAGGAAAGTTGAGAATGGGGAGAGGTTATATTAAATTAACGGAGTTAGAGAGGAAAATAGAGGGATTAATACTTTCCACGCTCAACGAGCTTCTTCATGACTTTAACAAATTCATCAGCGAGAGCATACAATTGGTCATATTCTTTTCCACTAATCTCCCTGATTTCACGGTGAGTAATTTCTTTACTTAACTTGTAGAACATACGCATCGTTTCAGGATATTTTTTGTTTAATAAACCTTTTTTGACGTACACAATCTCGAGAAGATCAGCAACGTGTTCGGGAGTAGGTGGAACTTGGTTAGCACGCATAAGAGCGGCGTGAGCAGCATCAATAACAGACCAATATAGATCTAGTGTTGCCTGAAGAACATGCCATTGAGAGTTTAATAAAGTGCGTGGTGCGCGTCCAAAATAATGCCAAATGCTTTCTTCTGAGGGACGGACCTTACCGCTCTGGAGCAGGCCCTGTAAAGGGGAGAAAAAACCAGTATCATAGAGCCCTACGCCATCACGTAAAATGTTGACAACAACAGGATCGCCAGCACGGGATTGTTCCCAAAATGTCGTAAACGTCATGGAGGTAATATGAAAACGGCCAGAAATTTTATTCATGAGTTTTTCTACAATAAGACGATAGCCTTCAATGAGTGGTTCTGAGATAATGTAATTGGTATCGTCGGTAATAATCAGAATGTCAATATCACTTTGGGCAGTTGCTTCTTTGCGTGCAACACTACCAAAAACGATAACACCCATAAGAAAATCACCTAATTCTTTGCCTAATTCTTGAGCGAATTTTTGAGCAATTTGTAAATCCTGAGTAGGGTATTTGTGAGTGTTTTTGGGAACTCTGCGCTCTATTTTGAACTCCATAGTAGTTGGTGAAGCAAAAGCAGCTTATTAAGTCTTTTAACTATTGGAGAGGAGTCATAGAACAATGTTTAGAGGTTGATAAATATTATAAATCCTTTCGTAGAGCTACATCCATGGTTAATGAAAGTTTATATCAACGATTATCTAAAATAGGTTCATTTTCTGTAATTGATGGCAAGGAGACGTTGGAATTAACTCCGTTTAATGCCGTAGCATATCAAGATGCAGTGAAACGAGGAAGTGTGAATGAAGTTGCCCAACTCGCTGATATTATGAGTAACACCAACCTCATGACTGGTTTTGGTGCGCTGCGAGATGAAGGGCAGATTCTGCCTCATTTTCTGATGCAAGATGCTTATGCATTTATGGATTTGTTGTTTAACATTGATCCTCTCGTCCTTCAACAATTTCCGGGTGATCGACGCAAAATAGGATATATTGCTCCTGGCGAAGAGAAGTATGATTCTGGACCGGAATTGTGGAAATCTTCATGGTATTATTCAATTACGGATAAAAATTTAATTACGAATAAAAGTGCTTCAGAAATAAGTGGTCCGAAAAGAGGATATCAATTAGGGTGGCCTAATCCAGATACTACGACTCGATTTATGGATCCACGAAGACTCGTTCTCGATCAAACAGGAGCACGCCTTGTTGGAGGCATCATGCGGTCTTTGAAAAAAGAAGAAAGAGCATTTTTTCGATATGCTTCGGATTGGGTTATCCCAAAAGTTCACAAAGGACTAGATCTTCTTGGACGCCTAGGATTAAGTGGTTTGATGCATGGTTGTTATGGGATGGAGCCAGATCATTTTCTTAAGGGAATTTTTTTGGATATAGAGGGTAATGGTTATGGTACAACGCGTTTGTTGCAGTATTACACTGGTGAGAAAGGAAAAGTAGGTGATGTTATTGCTGGTCGGCATCAAGATACGAGCTTAGGAGCGGTTATTGACTTGCGTATGGATCAAAGTGCTCTTCCTTTACGAGAGAGGACCTCTGGTGAAGAAAATAATTTTGCCTCTTGTCTTGAAGTTGAAGTAACACCAGATACGTGGGTGCCTGCGGTTATTGGCAAAAATACTTATTCATTTAATGTAGGATGGCTTTTGGTTCAGTATGCTAGGGCACTTGAGGAGAACGGAATAATTTCAACGAGGTCTGAACTTTTACCTACGTTTCACCGAGTAGTGCGACGCAATTTGAATCTGGAGAGATCGGTCTTGGTTCACTTTCCTGATGGTAATCCGAATGCTACGATAGGAAATAAGACCTTTCAGCAGGTTTCAGAAATGGATTTTTTGCATCGAGTCGGACATTTGTAAAACTGTATAAAAAATTTAAGAAGAAGAGCCTCTCTTGTAAAAAACCAACCCACACATTTATAAAATCCGTTTCTTCTGCTTAATATAGTAAGACGGGTGGCATGGTGGATAATTTCAACAAACTGATTATTTTTGTGTTGTGCATTAATGTTCTTGTTATTTTGGTTCAAGCACAGAGTCGAGCAGAAGGTCCGGCTCTTGCGATTACTCTTCTTTCCCAAACACCCACTCCCGTTGAGCCAGGTCAAGTTGTTCACCTACGATTCCAGATACAAAATAATGG
This sequence comes from Candidatus Woesearchaeota archaeon, assembly GCA_023265685.1. Taxonomy (GTDB): domain Archaea; phylum Nanobdellota; class Nanobdellia; order Woesearchaeales; family GW2011-AR9; genus JACPIK01. The sequence continues at coordinate 38,023 of JAHFSP010000003.1, forward strand.
ACAAGAGATACCTGATGATGTAGTCATTCATCTACGCGAGCGTTACCCTTTTACATTATATGGTAGTCCTGCCGATAAGAATATTGGAATTTTACGAGCAGGTTCCGACACAGTTATTGTTGAATATGATCTTAAAGTTGATGAAAAAGCAGTTGGTAAACGTACCGAAATAGAATTAGAAGCACGTTACGCAGGAGTTACAAAAATATTTGATAATGATGAGTTTATGATTGATGTTCGAACACAGCAGCCTTTACTTTATCTTAAAGAGATTAATGTAGATCCACTTCAAATTACCCCAGGAGGAACTGGTACAGTTACTGTTGTGCTGCAAAATACAGGTCCTGCTTTACTTAAGGACATCCATATGAAGATGGAGTTAGATGGTACGACTATTCCTTTTGCACCATACCAAAGTTCTTCGTTGCAAGTATTATCGCAGTTAGGACCAACATTTCAGAAAGCGTTGACATTTTCATTAATTACCACACCAGAGGCAACACCAGGGCTATATAAGATCCCCGTCACTATTTCATATAATGATGAGCGCGCAAATACGACTGTTCTTAAAGACATTGTTGCCATTACCGTTGGTGAAGCACCACAAATCCGACCTTATATCAAAAAAACAACACTTCTCGCACCTGAAAGTCAGGGGAAAGTAACGATTGAATTGGCCAATGCAGGTAATGGTGATGTGAAACTCACTGAATTGACCATTTTGCCTTCAGAGAGTTATCAGTTGATTTCGCCGAGCAATTATTTTTACATTGGTGATATTGATGCAGATGATACTGAGACCGAAGAAATTTCTTTGTATGCACAAGATGTTGAGAAGGTGACATTGCCAATAAAAATTAGTTATTATGATGCGAACAATAAAAAATTTGATCAAGAGACGACATTAACTCTTCCGTTATATTCTTCGAGCGATCTTAAGAAATTTGGTTTGGTGGAATCAGGTTCGACGGGAATGTGGGTTATTGTGTTGATTCTGATTGGTGGCAGTTATTTTGCGTACAGAAAATACAAAAAACGCAAAAAATAGAAATACTATAAAAATACTAAAGTAAGATGATTAGAGATCAGGAGATGAGATTATGATTGGTGCGTATGTTCGTCTTGCGTACCAAAGTACCAGACGTCGTCGATTGCGTTCGTATCTTACGATGCTAGGGATTTTTATTGGTATTGCGGCAGTGGTTGCGCTGATCTCACTTAGCCAGGGTCTCAAGAATGCAATTCAAGATCAATTTCTTCATTTAGGTTCTGATAAAATTTTAATTCAAGCAGCAGGGGGAGGCTTTGGTCCACCTGGTACAGGAACTAGTGTGCCACTAACGACAAAAGAGTTAGAAACAGTTGAAAAAGTGCAGGGCATTGATTTAGCTGTGGGTCGGCTGATTCGTATAGCGAAGTTCGAGTTTCATGATGATGTAAAGTATTCTTATTTAGTTTCATTTCCCAAAGAGAGTGATAAACAGACGTTGGTTATTGATTCAAATTCCTATGAACTACGAGAAGGACGTTTTCCTAATGATGGAAATGAAGTGTTTATTGGTGCTGATGTTGCAGATACCTATTTTGACAAGCCAGTTTTGTTACGTGATTTGATTACAGTGCAAAATAAGAGCGTGCGGGTGGTGGGAATTCTTAAGCGTTCAGGTAACCCTCAGAAGGATACAACGGTGGTTCTTGCCGAGAGTACAGTACGCGATTTGCTAGGCATTAAAGATAATGTGGATATTATTGCGGCACGCATTGCTCAAGGTGAAGATTTAGAGGTTGTGAGTTCAAGTGTTGAGAAGGCATTACGCAAAGAACGTAATGTGGAAGAAGGAAAGGAGAATTTTATTGTACAAACACCTGAACAGTTGCTGTCTACTCTTAATACAATTTTAGGGATTATTCAGGGAGTGCTCGTTGGTATTGCAGGGATTTCATTATTGGTGGGGGGCTTAGGAATTATGAATACCATGTACACAGCAGTTGTTGAGAGAACACGAGAAATAGGTATTATGAAAGCCGTTGGTGCAACGCAAACGCAGATCCAAACCTTGTTTATTATTGAATCAGGAATGTTGGGACTTTTTGGCGGACTCATTGGAGTGGTATTGGGATTAGGAATTAGTAAATTGGTAGAGTTTGTAGGATATCAAATTTATGAATCGTTTTTGATTCGTGCTGATGTATCAGCGTGGTTAATTGTGGGTGCGCTATTGTTTGCGTTGATTGTAGGTGGCCTTTCGGGAGTGTTACCGGCTCGACAAGCAGCGAAATTGCAACCTGTTGATGCGTTGAGGAAGTAGAAAAAATGGAGGATAATTTCAAAATTTATTTAGTTTTAATGTTATTATTCTAGGATTTCTTTTTAGGATCTCTGTTTGGGAGATCTATTTCCCAAACCACTCGCCTTCTTCGTTACTTAATTCCAACTCTTTGGCAAGAGCATCCTGATTTTTTTTGAAGACGTTTGCAAGATAGGGTACTTGTCGGAAAGCTTCTTTTTTGGAAGTGTGAGTGGCTGCTGCGAGCTTTTCTGCAATTTCTTTGCGTTTGGCCATTTTCATATTGATTTGCCACTGACGTAGTAAACGCATCGTTGGTTTGTATGCAATAAAATTGGGATTTCTTTCATCTTTGGCGCTGGAGACGCCAGCACTAAGAAGTTGATTGATGTAGGCAAGAAAGCGCCAGTGCTGATGTCGTCGAATGCGACCTTGTAATACGTCGACTCGGGAGAGATGTTCATAGGCCCTGGCTAATGCTGGAGCTGAAGGGTATTCTAAAGGAAGATTGGCATCAAGCCAGAGCATGAGCTCGCCAGGTTCGAGATCAGTATCGTCAAGTGCAGGGAGTGCTGTTTCAACGGAGGATGATTTGAAGATTTGAGTTAGCGCTTCAAGAATGGTCTGAGTTCGCTTACGATCGGAAAGAGTGGCTACTGCTTCAAAAGTGAGCGTGCCGTTGGCAGCACAGATATGTAAATCAAGGAGTGCTCCTCGTAAATCTCCATCAGCTTGACGTGCTAACGAGTTAAGTGCTTTTTCGTCGAGCGTGATGTCCTCTTGCTGTGCTACCCATGTCAATGCATGAGCAACTGTGCGATATTGTAATTTATGAAAATCAATTGTAAGAACTTCTTTTAGTAATGGTTTGAATTTTGAATCAGTTACATCGTTGGCAGTGAGAATGACGGGAAATGATGACTTTTCAATGCCTTTGAGTAGACCTGAAACTCCACCTCGATCACGCACGCCAGAAAGTGCATCGATCTCGTCGATAAGGATGATTTTAGGTGTGAAAAATAAAGATTGTTGACCAAGAGCAGAACTTAAGAATTGTTTCATGGCGGCTTCGTTACGTAAATCAGATGAATTGAGTTCGATTACGTCGTACTTGAGTTGGTTGGCCAGAGCATAGACACTAGATGTTTTTCCAACACCAAGTGGACCGAGAAGGAGAGCTGCTTTTTTTGACTGTTTTTTGTAATTGAGGATATATTCTTTAAGTTGTGCGACTGCGGTTTGTTGGCCAAAGACTTGTTCTTCGTTTTTGGGTGCATATTTGAGAGTGTAGAGAGGCATGTTTTTGTAGCATAAAAGAGAGTATTAAAGTTTTGTGGTGATGGTTTTGATGAAAAGTCTTGTGGGGTTTGGTGATGGAATGTTAGAACTGATGAAAAAGAGACTGGCTTTTATAATTATAATCTTCTAAGATCCCAAACTATAAGACCAATACACAGAAATGAAAAGAGCGCAATGATATGGTTCTGAATAGGATTGGGAAGTCCAAGGTTGAAAAACACAAATTGAGGATTGAGCAGAGAGGTGATGAAAATGATGGTAAGTAGGATTAAGATAAATGTGAGCAGAATGAAGATCTTTCGACGGTACTGGTAGACCATAGTATTTAGGACGATTGGAGGGTTTTTAAGTTCTTAGGTGATGGAAAAGTTGAAAGAGGGAGACCATGACATTATTGTCACTTGATAGTGATAATTAATAGGAAGGTTTATAAAAGACAGGATATTATGGAGGATAATGGTAATTACTAATACTGTACGGGAAATGCTATTGCCCAAGTTTACTCGCAGTGTAGCAGGTTATCCGCACTGTATATATCTTACTCCCGAAGGCAGTGATACTACTCTCATGGTGTATCAAGCTCCACTAGGTGCATCTTTAAATTCTGAAACTGTGAGGGTATTGGCCAATAGGGTTGAACACGATATCAAAAACCCTTTAACAGCTTTGAAAGGAGGATTAGAACTAGCTAAAAGCGAAGCTGTAGAACGACGAAAGGTAGAACTTATTCCTAAATATAATCTCTTGCAGAGTGAAATTAGAGGTTTGATGCAGGATGCTTCTGGTATGGGGAATACTTCTTCTGGATCATTGGAAGAGTTCTTTGATGGTCTTGCTACTGTACAACAAAGATACGGTCGATTTAGAGGAATTTTATCAAGATTACCAGAAGTAGGTGAGGAATACTTAGATGAGTTATTTTTGAGAAAGGCAAACCAAGATGGATCTATTGACTATTTAATGCGAGGACTTGCTTCATTAGCGCAATCAACGCCTGGCTTGGGTCAAACTCATCTTGTTGAGAGATACTTTGATATGCTTCGAACAGAGTTGGAAAAGTATGGGACTGTGGGAGTAGATCTTGGCGATACGATTGGGCATTTAGCGTTACCAAATTTAGATATTTTATATACTCAAATTATGAATTTCGTCTCTAATTCAGACAAAGCACGTAAAGAGAATGGAATTAAAAATGAATTAGAACTTACTTTGAGTGGTTGGGTAAAACCATTAGATGAAAGTGTAGATCTTTTTTTCAACCACGAACAAAAAGAAAAATATTGGGGACAACCTATGGTTTTTGTGACTTATAGAGACAATGCAGGTGGAGTAAACCAAGATAAAATCAAACTTCATGAAATGTTTGATCAAGGACGTAGCACAGGTAGTAGCGGATTAGGTCTTGCACTTTCAGGCTTAGTCTTGAACCGACTGGGAGGAAGTATCATCGTTGAAACTGCGGGAAATGGAACTCCTGAGGGGTATACTTCATTTACGCATGCTTTTCCACTCTATAAAGAATAGATTTTTATTTTATAGTTTTCTTGTTTTATGGATTTAATATTTTTTAGATTTTGTTGATTTAGTAAATTTGAATGGGGGTTGAAATCAAGTTGACACTATCAAGTTGACACTAAAATATACTAAAACAAGCGCAATGATTTTAAACCCTCACTTAACCTATGGGATTATTATGGAATTAGCAAAAAATTACGATCCTAAAGAAGCTGAACCACGTATGCAGAAGTTCTGGTCGGAGCATCATATTTACAAATTTGATCCGAAGAGTACGAAGCCGATTTATTCTATTGACACGCCTCCACCAACGGTTTCAGGGAAGATGCATCTGGGTCATGCATTTAGTTATACCCAAGGAGATATTATTGCACGGTATCAGCGTATGAAAGGCAAAAATGTGTTCTATCCTTTTGGTACTGATGATAATGGACTGGCAACAGAGAAGTTGATTGAGAAGACAAAAAATGTTGTTTCCAAGAAGATGGAGCGAAATGAATTTATCAAACTGTGTATCAAAACACTTGAAGAAATTCGCCCTGGTTTTGTTGATGATTGGAAACGAATTGGCATGAGTTGTGATTTTTCAATCTTCTATTCAACGATTAATGATCATTGTCGAAAGCTGTCTCAAAAATCTTTTATTGATCTTTACAAGGCAGGACGTATCTATCAGAAGAAGGCGCCAATTATTTTTTGCCCTCACTGTAAAACAGCGATTGCGCAAGTAGAAATGGAAGATACGGAACGTAAAAGTACACTTAATTACATTAAAGCGAAGATAGCTACGAAGGAGATAACCACGAGGGGAGAGTACATTGTTTACTCGACCACGCGCCCTGAACTGCATCCTGCCTGTGTGGGTATTTCTATTAATCAAGAAGGAGACTATGTTCGTGCCAAGCGAGCTGATGGAGAAGTCTGGATTTTGAGTAAAGAAGGAGCAGAAAAGTTGGCGGGGGAGTTTGGATTACAGGTTATTGAGACATTCAAAGGTTTGAAGTTAGTGGGAAAGAACGTTGAGATCCCTTTTGCAGTTCATCATGTTCTCATTAGTCATGACATTTCTGCGAAAACAGAGTATGGAACCGGCGTAGTATATTACTGTAGTTATGGTGGTTTAGACTGTGTAGAATGGATAGCACGTCACCCTGAAGCAACAGCAGTTCATATTATGGATGAAAGTGGTACATACATTGCTCCAAGCCCCTATATTGGTAAGACTTCTGAACAGGCACGAGTTTTGGTACTTGAAGACTTAGAGAAGAAAGGAGTATTGCTTAAAAAACAACATTTGACCCACATGGTTAACACGCATGAGAGATGTGGCACAGACATTGAATATGTTGCAACCAAACAATGGTTTGTTCGCTATCTTGATTTACGTGAAAATTTCTTAGAAGCAGGAGCAAAATTAAATTGGTATCCACCACATATGAAAGTGCGTTACGATAACTGGATTAAAGGACTTAAATGGGATTGGTGTATTTCACGTCAGCGTCATTTTGGAATTTCTATGCCTATATGGTACCATGCGAAAACGGGAGAGGTTATTCTCCCTGCTGCTGAACAATTACCGGTTGATCCGCTTAACGATGTTCCCAAAGGGTATACTAAAGAAGAAGTTATTGGAGAAAAAGATGTTCTTGATACGTGGGCAACGTCATCTCTGACACCACATTTGGCCGCAGAATTATTTCATGATCCGGCATTGACACAAAAACTTATTCCAATGAGTTTACGTCCTCAAGCACATGACATTATTACGTTCTGGCTTTTTAACACGTTAGTTAAAGAACAATTGCACCATCATCAAAATCCGTGGAAAGACGTGGTTATTTCTGGTCATGCACAAGATCCACATGGACGTAAGATGTCTAAATCAAAAGGCAATGTCATTGAACCACAAGTGATGGTTGATAAGTATTGTGCAGATGCATTACGTTTTTGGGCAGCGGGCTCAAAGTTAGGTGATGATTTGCCATTCCAAGAGAAGGATCTGGTCACGGGACAGAAATTCGTAACGAAGTTATGGAACGCGTCGAAATTTAGTATGCTTCATCTGGAGGATTATAAAGATCATGGTAATGGAAAAGCAACCGAACTTATCGACCGATATGTTCTTTCTGCATTACAGCACTTAGTTCAAGAGTGTAGCGAGAGTTTTGATCGTTACGAATATGTGCGAACAAAATCTGAAGTAGAGAAGTTTTTCTGGCATGTGTTTTGTGATAATTATCTTGAAATCGTTAAAGATCGGCTCTACAATCCCGATGTACGTGGGGTGAAAGAGCGAGAAAGTGGACAATTTACGTTGTATCAAACTTTACTGACGATTACCAAATTGATGGCACCGATCATGCCCCATATTACTGATGAGATTTATCAGCAGTTTTTTAGCGTTCAGGATGGACATAAGAGTGTTCATATTAGCTCATGGCCGAGTGTAGAGCCTCGTTTGATTGATGAGGACGCTGAGAGATTAGGAGAAATAATGCTCGATATTATAGCTACTGTGCGTAAATACAAATCTGAGAAAAAGCTTTCCATGAAAGAGGATTTGAAAAAATTAGTATTAGTTGGTGAGGGAGTTAATGAGCTGGTGAAACAGGCTTTGGGTGATCTTAAAGCAGTATTGAGAGTGGGAGAGATTGTAACCCATGGACCTACTACTCTTGAGACTGAGAAGTTGAAGATTAAAGTTGGAATTGAGTAGATTCTTTGATTTTTCTTTTTTATGTATCATGGGGAAATTTTTGGGAGAGAACCTTTTTAAATAAACTGTGTTCTTTGTTAACTATGGTTAACAAGGCGATGTTGCATCCGCAAGAGATTGAAACGTACTACGTTATTCCGACGATTCGTAAGTATATAGCACTCTTTTTAGTAGAACAGGGTCGTAAGCAAAAAGATGTTGCGGCATTATTAGGAATTCATACGGCAGCAATTAGTCAGTATCGTAGTAAGAAGCGAGGCATGCAGATTACATTGCCTGCGGAAATTCTTGTTGAGATGAAAAAATCTGCTTCACGTATCAAAGATCACTTTTCCTATTTTCAAGAGACACAGCGTTTGTTACATTTGATTCGCAAAACGAGAGTGTTATGTCAGATCCATCATCAATTCTCGCCCATTCCACAAGGTTGTGATCCTCATAAAATTGGATGTATCACTAAAATGACAACTAAGATGACTAGTAAGGAGTGTGTCTAAACGTGGCTACTACTAAAACCCTGTCGAAAACAACACCAGAACAGAACATCAAGAAAGAAAAGATACATGAACAGAAGAGAGTCGTTGATGCAGCTCGAGCACTTTATGACCCATCAGATAAACATAAAGCACGTATTACGGCCAAAGCAGGGATTAACCGTAACGTTGTCGAGTTGATTTCTCGTACTAAAAATGAACCGTCATGGATGTTACAAAAGAGATTGAAAGCGTTGGAGTTTTTTGAGAAAACGGCAATACCAGGATGGGGACCGGATCTTAGTGGTTTAGATTTGCAGAAGATTGTCTATTTTGTTGATCCTAATGCTACAGAGAGTGATTCGTGGAATGATGTGCCTGCTGAGATTAAGAATACATTTGATCGTCTGGGAATTCCGGAAGCGGAGAAAACGGTTCTGGGTGGAACAGGTGCCCAATATGATTCGAGTATGGTTTATCATAATTTGCAAAAATCTCTCAAGGAGAAAGGAGTCATTTTTGAAAACATGGACACGGCATTGCGGATGTATCCAGAGATGGTGCAGAAATATTTCATGACGAATTGTATCCCTATTACTGATCATAAATTTATCATGCTTCATGCAGCTGTGTGGAGTGGTGGTACATTCATCTATGTCCCAAAAGGAGTTGTTGTTGATCTGCCTCTTCAAGCTTATTTTAGGATGAATGCACAGCGCGGAGGACAGTTTGAACATACGTTGATTGTTGTTGATGAAGGGGCAGAATTGCATTATATTGAAGGCTGTTCTTCTCCTCGCTATCAACAAAGTTCATTGCATGCTGGTTGTGTTGAAATTCATGTTATGGCTGGAGCAAAAATGCGTTATACTTCTATTGAAAATTGGAGTAAGAATGTTTTCAATCTTAATACTAAGCGAGCATTAGTTCATGCGAATGCTACTATGACTTGGGTGAATGGGAATATGGGAAGTGCACGTACGATGTTGTATCCTTCTTCGATTTTAATTGGTGAGAGAGCGCATAGTGAGAGTGTAGGAATTGCATTTGCCGGTGAAGGACAAAATCAAGACACAGGGACGAAGATGATTCATGTTGCGTCGCATACTACTTCCCTAATTAAATCAAAAAGCATTAGTAAAGACGGAGGAGTTGCATCGTATCGGGGATTGGTTCGTATAACGCCGAGTGCTGCACACTGTAAAGCACGGGTTGAATGTGACGCGCTCATGCTTGATGCAAAATCCGTTTCTAATACGTATCCGTTTATGAAAATTGATAATAGTACGGCAAAAGTAAGTCATGAAGCAAGTGTAGGGCGAATTGGTGATGAACAATTATTTTATCTCATGTCGCGAGGGCTGAGTTCACATGATGCTGTGAAAATGATTGTAAGTGGGTTTATTGCGCCAGTGATTAAGGCTCTCCCGCTGGAATATGCTGTTGAGTTGAATAAATTAATTGAACTTGAAGTAGAGGGGATGTAGATGGTTGCGACAGCTAATTCGACGAAGAATTTTGATAAGAACTCTGATAAGAACGTTGACAAGAAAGCTGATGTTGCTCGTTTTGATAAGAAAGTGTACGGATTGGGAATTCGCAGCAGAATGGAAGGAATTGATCCGATTTTATTCGATACTGCGATTGAGCCTATTGTTAAGGTTAATGGAGAGTTTAGCAGGATTAAAACAATTCTTAGTAAAAGTCAGAAATACACCGTTACTCTTAGTCTTGAACAACGACCAGCGCAAGGAAAACACACTTTAGTTGTAAAGTCAGGTAAAGAGGTTGTTATTGAAATTCTGGAAGAAGTAAATGGGAAAGGATTAGCATTTGATTGGGAGGTTATGATTGAGAAAGGAGCAAAAGCAACCATAGGTAGAACTATCTATGCACATAGCGCTTCGGTTTTCACGACGTTACGGATGCAGATGCAACCAAATACAAATGTGGTGTTTGAAGAGATAATTAGGGAAGGTAATTTTGTACGTAATCAGACGATGAGTTTTTTAGATGAAAACGCAACGTTAACTCACACGACTTTATTTCATACGACTCATGAACATGAAATTGCCGCAAGTGCGCACGTCGCAGGACGAGAGAGCACTGTTTCACTTATTGCACGAGGAGTTGTCGAAGAAAATGCAAAAGGATTGTTCTTAGGAGAGCTAAAAATTATGAAGAATGCGGTTCACTGTCAAGCACATCAAAAATCAGAGATTCTGCTTTTGTCACAACAATCTATTGGTGAAGCAGTACCCATTCTGGAAGTAGAAAATAATGATGTGATCTGTAGTCATAGTGCCACGGTCTCACAGATTGACGAGGAGATACTATTTTATCTTCAAAGTAGAGGTATTGGACATGAACCTGCAAAAAAAATGATAACCGAGGGATTTTTGCGACCCTAGAGTGTATACAATGAATGTTAAACTATTAAAACAAGGCACACAACGCGCACTGGTACTTGGAAAAGATTTCCCATTATTAGTTCGAAAAGGAGACACTGGGAAGGAAAAATTAGTTTATTTAGATAATGCTGCGACAACTCAAAAGCCTGTGGCTGTTATTAGCGCAATGAATGAGTATTATACTCGCTATACATCAAATGTTCATCGAGGGATTTATCCACTTGCGGAGAAGGCAACAGAGGAGTATGAGAACGCTCGATTGAAAGTAGCGTCGTTTATTAACGCTGATGCGCGCGAAACAATTTTTACCAGTGGTACAACTGAGAGTATTAATGTTATTGCACGAGCACTTGAACCAATGATAAAGAAAGGAGATGAGATTGTGCTTACTGTTCTTGAGCATCATAGTAATCTTGTTCCTTGGCAAGAGTTGGCTAAACGACGTGGTGCACATCTGAAGTATATTGGATTAACTAAAAATCAGAAACTTGATCTGAGCATGGCACGAAAATTAATTGGGACTAAAACAAAGGTTGTCGCTTTTACATTGGTATCAAATGTATTGGGAACTGTGAGTCCGGCTCAAGAATTAATTGGCTTAGCTCGAAAAGTGAAAGCCTATAGCGTGGTTGATGCTGCACAGGCAGTAAGTCATTATCCTCTTGATGTGAAAGAATTAAAATGTGATTTTTTAGCTTTTTCTGGACATAAAATGTTTGGCCCAACAGGGATTGGGGTATTGTATGGTCGCAAGGAATTACTTGAGAGCTTGACTCCGGTTTTATTTGGAGGAGAGATGATTAGTGATGTAAGTCTACAAGGGGCAACTTGGAATGAATTACCATGGAAATGGGAAGCAGGCACACCTAAAATTGCTGAGGCGATCGGGTTAGGAGCTGCTGTTGAATATATTAAGAATACAGTGCGTGTAAAAGTAAGGGGAAGTGTTGATATGGAAGAATATCTGCACGAATTGTTTTTGTATGCTCGGGTGAAAATGGTAACGGTTAAAGGCTTAGAGATCATTAATACAAAACAAGAAGAGAAATTATTGAACACAAAGCAAGCGCCGATTATTACTTTCACAATGGGAGACATTCATCCCCACGATATTGCTGAAATAGTAAGTCGATTTGGAGTGTGTATTCGGGCAGGACATCATTGTGCAAAGCCTCTCCATCACATTTTGGGAGTTAGCTCAACTGCACGGGTTTCACTCTCTGTTTATAATACACCTCGGGATATTGATTGTTTGGTTGTTGCTTTGGAAAAAGTTCGCAAGGTGTTTTCACATGGGTAACACTAAACATATTTCTAACATTATGGATGAAGAACTTTATCAAGAACAAATCTTAGATCATTATCGTCATCCTCGTCATAAGAAAGTGATGGAAGGTGCTACCTGTAAAGCCCAGGGGAATAATCCAATGTGTGGTGATGAACTTACAGTGTTTATTGATATTGTTGGCGATACAAATGATGTTATTGGTGGTACAAAGGGAGGTAAAAGAAATAAGAATAGAGTGAATCAACTTACGTTTACAGGCCATGGTTGTGCAATTAGTCAGGCTGCAGCATCATTAGTTATTGAATCTTTACAGGGTAAGACAATAGAAGTAATCAAAAAGTTGCAAGACAAAGAGGTTTTGGGATTACTGGGTATCCCAATCACTGCAACACGTATGAAATGTGCGTTGTTGATCTATAAGACTCTTCAGCAAGGAGTTAAGAAGTATGAAAGTGAAAACAAGGGTAGTAAAAATGCAAACACACAAAAGCAAACTAAAACAAAGATCAAAGTTGGAAAAAACTAAAAAAACTACATTACAAATGGCATCTAAAACAAAAAAATCTACGTTGAGTTCTACATTAAATGTAGAGCGTCTGGTAGTAGAGAGAGAAGGTAAAAAACTACTTAAAGAAATAACCTTGCAATTTGAACTGGGTAAGACCTATGCTCTTATGGGCCCAAATGGAGCTGGTAAAAGCACCCTGCTTTATACTCTGATGGGACATCCTGGATGTAAAGTTGTGGGTGGAAGAATTCTGCTTGATGGGAAAAATATTACTACTACTTCAGCTGATGAGCGGTCTCGATTAGGTTTATTTTTGTCATTTCAAAATCCGGTGGAAGTTCCCGGCGTGCGATTAAGTCATTTTTTACGAACAGTGGTGAATGCACAACGAGAGAGCCGTGGTGAGAAAGCATTGAGTGTGCCGGATTTTTCTTTGCTGCTTAAAGAGAAGCTTACTGATTTGGGATTAGATGAGACGTTTACTAAGCGTTCTCTTAATGAGGGGTTTTCTGGTGGAGAGAAGAAGCGTGCGGAAATTTTACAACTGGCGTTACTGGAGCCGCGTTATGCGTTTCTTGATGAGACGGACTCTGGTCTTGATGTTGATGGTATGAAGACGGTGGCGGGAGCACTTGCACGATTACAGAAAAAAACGGGAATGACAATTATCATTGTAACACACTACAAACGCTTTTTAGATTATTTGAAACCTGATCAGGTGTATGTTTTACATGAAGGTAAAGTTGTGGATGAAGGCGGAGCGGAACTGGTTGATAAGATTGATCGAGAAGGTTTTGGGAAGAAAGAGAGTTCTGGTGTTGCGAAGAGCAGTAATAGTAAGCTTGGAAAAAGCATTGTCGGAAAGGTGAAACGATGATTACACAAGAAGAATTAATCAATGTTTTAAAATCTGTGGAAGATCCTGAGATTCATCTTGATGTTTGGACACTGGGTTTGATTTATGATACCAAGATTTCGAAAGATAGTGTGAAAATTTTAATGACGTTTACGTCTCCCTTCTGTCCATATGGCCCACAGCTGCTTGAGGAGATGCAGGAAAAGATCGAAGATAAAGGTGTGAAAAAGGTTGATATAGAGGTTACATTTGATCCGCCGTGGCAGCCTAGCGAGGAGTTGAGGGAGATGTTGGGGTTGTAATTTTATTTACTTCTTTTAATTAGTAAATTGAGAGGGGAATGAAGCACTCTTTTATGGCATCGACGATATTTTTATTTAAAACAAAAATGTTGCCACTTCCTACCACTTCTTACCGAGATCAGTTTGATATAATCTGGAAAAATGCATTAACCAACCCCAAAAGATGAAGAACTAAATCCCTAAATATTTCCTTTTCTCATCATAATATTTATGCTTGTCAAGAAACAACTCGATAAAATAACCACCCTTATGCTTTGTTAAGATACCCGAAGCATATTGTCGCTAGACTTATAGATAAAAGCTATCTGATCTCGATAGTTTTTACATGGTTCTGGACGCTCTTTTCCATCATGACACTGATTAATCCAGGTGAGAATGGAATTAACTCTTTCCAAAGATAAGCTTGGAATGATCTTGTTAAAATGCCCATCAAATGAGACGTTATTTGCTAAAATCTCTTCAACTTTTATTTTAAAATCGTGGCTTTCCAATATTAAGCACCTCTCTAAGAGTGTCGATCATGTAGTTATAATGCACCACGTAAGCAGGATACTGCAGGGCAAGATCGGTGTAAGAGTTAATCAGGTCTCGCATAGTTTTCTGTGTTTGTTGTACGTTTGGATGGAGTAGAATGGATTGAACAAAAATGTATCTTGTGAACATTTTTGCATCAGCATGAAGGATAGTATTAATCGTTTTGTGGAGTTCTCGCGAATCTGGAATAGGGCGAGCGCTTACTAGTGCTGCGTGGAGCAAAAAATCACGAAGGGTTGATTTGACCGAATGGGGATGTTTATCTAGATCAAAGCATAATTCTTGATAAAGAGCGATGAATGCGTCAGGATTAGGAGACAGAGACGACTGATTCAACTCTATTTTTTGATTCGAAACACAAAGCTTAGCAAGACTTGCAAAAAGAAGGCTAGAGTAAACAGAAGGTTTTAGAAAAGTAATATGAAATTTCCCCTCTTTATGATCCTCTTTTTCGTACTTTGAAACAACAAAGATATCAATATCATTAAACATAGTTGTGTAAAGAAAACTCCCACCAATAATAATGTGTTTGCCCCTAAAACGACGAGCAAATTTTTTGAGATAAGTGATAGCGAGTTTCTTTCTTACTGCAAGTGTTTTTTCCTCTCCGTAAACGTATAGATTATTATTTTCGTGATGAAAATGTGACAAAATACGTAACTTTTTAGAGATAGAACGGGAGAACTCTACTTTTTCGGATGCTTGAAAATACGCCCCCTTTGCTTTTTTTTCTATCAGGTCCATCTGATGCGATGTGAAAACATACGGTACTGCTTCCTCTCGCAGAAATTTGATCTCTTTTGTAGCAAACGAATATTTCACCATAATTATACATTAAAGTATAACTTTGTTTAAATAATTTTTGTTTAAACCATAGCAAAAAAAATTACGCTACCTTTTTAAACCTCGTTTCATTCATTCTCTTCAAAAAGAGGAGATAGATGGACGAGCGAGAATATCAAGATTTGTTGCAGCGCTATAAGAAAAAGGTGGCGGATGAGTTTGGTGAAGGTGCTGCGGCTCCCAAAAATATTAGTTCTAAGGAATATACTCAATTTAAACAGGAAATTTATCCTGCTCGATATTCATTATATGAGAAAGCATGTAATGTTGCTGAGGGTATTCTTCATCTTTCTGTTGATCCTAAAACAGCCGTGAAATATCAAAAAAATATCGACATGTGTCATCTAAGTGTAACCCCTTCGGGAGTTATATCTTTGGCGTATTTGCTGCCTTTATTTGTGATTATTTTTGGAGCGCTGGGTTCCTATGCTCTCTTCCATTTGCCATTTTTTATCGTCTTTTTTTTGATTTTAGGAGTAATCATGATTCCTACATTACAAAAGATTCCAGAATTTATGGCGAATACGTGGCGAATGAAAGCGTCTAACCAGATGGTTCAGTCGATTTTTTACATGGTGACGTATATGCGTCATACCTCAAACTTGGAGCGAGCTATTGGTTTTGCAGCAGATCATCTTGAGCCACCTCTTTCTCTTGATTTTCGTAAGATTTTGTGGGATGTGGAAACCCAGCAATATAGCACAATTCGTGATTCCGCAAATGTGTATTTGGAAAAATGGCAAGATATTGAGAAAGATTTTATTGAGTCGTTTCATTTAGTGGAATCATCGTTGTTTGAGGGATCTGAGGAGCGTCGTTTGGCGTTGTTGGATAAAGGTTTAGATGTTATTTTAGATGGAACCTATGAAAATATGTTGCATTATGCCCACGATCTTAAATCTCCGATGACCATGTTGCATATGTTAGGGGTTATTCTTCCAATTTTAGGTTTAGTTGTGTTGCCACTGGTGGTTACATTTATTAGTAGTAGTTCGCCGTTTGTCACGGCGTTGTACATCTCGATGCTCTATAACGTGAGTTTGCCTTTAGGAGTATATTATCTGGGAAAAAAGATTTTAGCAAAACGTCCTGCTGGATATGGGGCCGCTGATATTAGTGAGAAAGAAGGGGTTCAGAGGTTTGGCATGGTGCGTCTTTCTCTTTCAAAGAATGTGAATGTTGCAGTTAATCCTCTTTATTTTAGTATAATGATTGGTCTGGTTGCGCTTCTGATTGGTTGTAGTCCATTGATTATTCATTCTTTGAATCCCGATTTCGAGATTCCATTAGGAGATAAATTGAGTTTTATGGATTATGTTTGTCCACCTAATGAAACATGTCCTCCAACGGATAAGTATGGGCCTTATGGGATTGGTGCGTCGCTGTTATCGCTGGTGGTTATTGCTGGATTAGGTGGAGCCTGGGGGTTGTATTATTCGCTGCGATCGAAAAATGTGATTGAAATTCGAGAGAAGACAAAATCACTTGAAGAAGAATTTTCCTCGGCTCTTTTTCAATTAGGAAATCGATTAGGGGATGGTTTACCTGCTGAGATTGCCTTTGCGAAAGTTGCTCAGACGATGCAAGGAACGACCTCTGGTGAATTTTTTGCCATTGCTGAGCATAATATGACTCGATTAGGAATGGGTTTAGAACAAGCTATTTTTGATCCGCATGTTGGATCACTGCGTAATTTTCCTTCTAATGTTATTGAATCTTCGATGAAAGTGTTGATCGAGAGCGTACGCAAGGGACCGCGTATTGCAGCACAAGCATTATTGTCGATGTCACGTTATATTAAAGAGATTCATCGAGTTGAAGAGAGGTTGAAAGACCTCATGGAAGATGTTATTTCTTCAATGAAAGCACAGACAAAAGTTTTGACTCCTGCAATCGCAGGAATTGTTGTGGGCATTACGTCGATGATTTCGACGATACTTACTAAACTGAGCGCTCAATTGACGACGTTTGCAGGTCAGACTGATGCGAGTTCGTTTAGTAGTATTTTGACACTATTTGGTGTGGGTATTCCTACGTTTCATTTCCAGATTGTAGTAGGAGTGTATATTGTTCAGATTGCCTATATCTTGACAATTCTGACAAGCGGTATTGAGAATGGTGCCGATAAGCTAGGAGAGAGATTTATGCTAGGGAAGAATTTAATTGGGAGTACATTGCTTTACTGTTTTATTGCAGGCGTGGTAATGTTATTGTTTAGCCTGTTTGCAAACGTGATTATTTCAAATTCAGGAATTGGATTGTAGAATTAGATTGCTGTCAAGGCTTAGATTATTTTCTTAACAGCATTAACATTGTCTATAATGAAATCGGCTTTGACTTTGTCGATACATGATTTTCCCTGACCGGTTTTGACAAGAATAGTTTTTGTCCCGGCATTTTTTCCTGTTTCAATGTCTTTGTCGGTGTCTCCGATAAAATAGGAATTTGAAATGTCGATGTTGTACTTTTTGGCAGCTTGGAGAACAAAGAATGGTTTTGGTTTACGGCATTCGCAGTTGTCTTTTGTTACGTGAGGACAGAAATAGTACGCGGTGATGGGGATAGATTTGGCTCTAAGTTGAGAAACGATATTTTGAAAATAGCCTTCGACTTGTTGTATTGTTAGTCTTTTTTGAGCAATCCAACCTTGATTGGAAATGAGAAAGAGGAGGTATCCTTGTTGGTGGAGGTAGCGCAGACCATCTTCTACGTCGTTGAGAAGGATTTTATCTGAAGGAATCTGATATGGCGATCCAGCATCATCTACAATGGTCCCGTCTTTATCGAGAAAGATGGCTTTGTTCATGTTGGTATTGAGTCCACAAACATTTATAAATGATTTCTTGATTTTTGAGCTTGTGGGATTGTAGCTCAATCTGGGACGTAAGAACTGGTTTCTTGCGCAGGAAAGAGCACTACGCTGAAGTGCACGCGAAGTGAGCATCTCGCATGCTTTGCTGCGAAGAGACGTAGGTGTTGAGGGTTCAAATCCCTCCAATCCCACATTTTTTTCTGATAGATGTTGGGGAATAGAATATGTTTGACGAGATACGTGAGCGGTTACGAGGAATTGATCTGGCGTTAAATTCTACTCTACTTGAAAGGTATAAAGATGATGAACTTCAAGGGATTGAATATCTTAAGAGGAATAAGGAAGATGAAGGTACTTTTCTACTTATTGAATTAGGACTTGAGCAACGTGGAGTGCATAGGATATATCAACAAAAATTAGTTCGAGGTTTTGAGGAAGTATCATTAACACATGTTGGAGTTGTTACTCATTTTCTTGATGAGATGAAAGATGTACTAAAAAACCATTATAAAAACCCGCTCACTTGGGGAAGAGGAGTCGATATTTCAAATGTTCGCTCTTTTGAAAAAGGTCAGTTTATTTTAAACATTAACGTTTTAGGGGGAGGTAGATATTGTTTCAAAGATGGAGAAGTAAAACTTTATGATAAGAGTGATACGTTTGGACCAATACCTGAGCAAAACTGGGAAGACTTACTACGTCTGTGTGAGGTAGAAGTATTACGTCATGCGTCAAGTGCGTATAAGGGGTTTAGATTTGATTATACTGGGTTAGTTCGTTGAGGTTTCTTGAGTTGTTTTCTTCTTACCAAGACCATGATTACGAAGATACCATTGGCAAGAATCAGAGAGCCGGTATAAAACCAGTTAACAAAGGCGAGGCTGTCTAATGCGAAAAGGGCGATCAACCATTTGAGACTGGCAAGGCCAAACGTAGTAATAGTTTCTTCATGGGGTTTGTGATAGCCTTTGCGAAAGGTAGGGATAAATGCAACTGTGTCCGTTATAGTGATAAGGATAATGGATAATGTAGGATCGTTTGTATAAGCCCATAGTCCCATTGCTGCAAACGATGCAATAAGACACAGCCAGTCAACAAGAGGAAAATCGCGTGTGCCTTTAACAAATGCAAGTATGGAGATAATGAGACAGACAAGCGCTGAAAAGCCCGTTACCCACGCACCGGCTCCTCCGTTTTTGACTACCTGAGCAACGAAGGCGATTGCTGTTAAAATAGCCCAGACAAACCAAGAGAACGCGTGTGGCTTGGTTTTTCCGTTAAAAATGTCATGAAAGTAGGGGATATAGCTTACAAACGCAATAATTGTGGCAATAACGCCAAGAACGATCTTGTACTCAAGCATGAGATACTGAGATGATTCTTTCTATAAATAAGTTGTGTTGCGATGATTAAAAAAAAGAGAACCCTCAGGATACAGGTTCTGTGAAAACTCAAAAAATTTCTTAATATCCACGACAATTATTGCAATAGTATCTGTTGGCATTCTCAACAACAATACGTTCATTACAACTTTTGCAACACCGTTGGATTTTAAACTTCTTGACCTCTTGGAAGACGTGTTGCTTCATTTGATCACCTATCACCGCTTTTTTTTAATAAAAAAATTAAAGTAATTTATAAATATGCAATAAGTCGTATATAAACATTTGCTTTCTTGTCGAGGACAAACGTCTCAAAATTTAAGTTTTAAGATCATTTCTTGATTGCATTTAACGTGTTTTTGATTGTTTTTACCTACGTTTCTCGTGGAGATTGTGGTGAAATAAATTGAAAGAATTAGTCGAGAAAGTGAGTGGATGAAAGATCGAGAGAGAGAGAGAGAGAATTGAGAACACAGGAAGGTAACAGGGATGTGAAAATTATTTTTGAAAATGAAATGGAAGGAATTTTAAGAAGGGAAAAGAGTTCTAGGATAGCGAAAGGTTTATGATCTACTAAATAAAGCTCTATGGAAAAAGAGTACTTATAAATTGAATAATAAATTGAATAATAGCCTCATAAACAATAGATAATCAAATAATTTTTATTTGAATGGTGATAGAATGGCCCAAACTCAGATTGAAGGTGATTTAAATTTTCGGACTCGTTCTTTGGGTCAGTCTGCTTCTAAGATATTAGCATTATTTCAACAGGTAATGCCGCAGGGATTTAGTGTTCAGATGCATACTTCGAGTCAATCATTTACTCCTGTTAGTAAAAGTTCATATCGAGAGAATCCCATTAATGTAACTGGTTACAGCTTTATGTTTGTTCTCCCTCGAGACTTTCTTCAAGCGGAAGATGGTGGTCCGCGCATATCTTCCATCTCAATTTTTCCGAATGATAAAGGTTATGGAATCAGTATTGTTGGTCTAGATGCATATAAAGATCAAAGTGACTCAGGTTATTTGACAGTATCTAAACCAACCATGGTCGAGTTATGGTCGTATCTTCAGGATCGGATGTCTTCTTTTATTGCAGGCATGTACGCAAATCTCTTTGAGAAGATTCCAAACATTATGAAAAAAATGGTGCGGGAGAAATATGGATTGTCTGATTTTAAACCGGATGAAACGCCTAAAGTGATTTATCGAAGCGTAAACGGATTTAAAGAGCAGGTGTCAATTGAGATTATATATAATTACATAGTGAATAGGTTTTGGAAAGGTCGAGGAGCGCTGTTGAAAATCAAAGCTGATTATGATGGTTCGAAACGAGTCTTACAACTCGTTGTAGAATCAGATCGTATTACTGGGTCAGGGCACGGTCATGATTATCTGGTCAGTTGGACTCAACTTGGGGCATATCTGGAGAAATGGGCTCTTCCCGTTGTGGGATTATTGGTACTGCGTGTTGCTCGTCAAGGAGAAATTGTAGAAATTAAAGAACTTGAAGCTGAAGAAAAAGGGTGGCTTCTACGTGAAGCATATTTTATGAAAAATCTCAAAAAAGATATTGAGAAACATGCCACAGAGGCATTAAGAGATTTACGGATATTGGGTTCCACAGAAAGACGTGTTGGTGGTTTCTACAAAGAATTAGAAAAAGCGCTTGAGAAGTTAAAGGCAGAATATACCGGACGAAATAACCTTGAACTTGACGCGGTTGAAAAAGAAATGGAGTATGAGGAGGCGACTTTGGCACGGTATCTTTCAAGGGCAAGTGTAGAGTTATCAGATTTGATTAAGAAAGAAAAATGGAAAGAAGCAGAGACTATTATTCACCAGATTGATACAGCGCTTGCTGGTGTTGAAGCTTCTCTACAACATTTAGATAAAATTATTAAACAATATACGAGTAACGCACTGGAATTAAAATAGATTTGCGATGGACTGAAGTTTTCAGGTTTGAGGAGTTTTTGATTTATTAGTGTTTTTTTTCTTATTTTACTCTTGACTTTTTCTAATGACAATAGGTTGAAGTAAAGTAGAACCGGAAAGATAAGATCAAAATGAACTAAAAAAGAAGACAAAAAAGACGCCAAACGCGACCATTAACGTCCAGACAATCTTGTTCCAGTAGAATATTTTGATACCATCGAAATTACCAAAAGGGATCATGTTGAAAAGGCCTAACCACATGTTGATACCAAATCCCGTGCTTGCGATAAGTTGAATCACATTTGAGGAGCTGATTATCATGAGAGCAAGAAAGAGTAGTCCAAGGATATAATTAGTAAGCGGTCCAACAGCACTAATAATCCCATTTTCTTTACGTGTGACACTTCCTGCGATCATCACGGCACCGGGAGCGATAAATGTGAAGCCGATTAATAACGCGAGGCCAAGTGCGAGTAAGAGCATTTGATCAAATGAACGAAATTCTGCGACACACCCGTAGCGTTGGGCGACAACTTTGTGTGCTAATTCGTGGAGTAAGAAGCCAATGCCTGCAGTTACGATACTCATGAGGACAAGTACCCAAAAGCTTGCTGTTGCTAAAATGGAAAGTGAGCCAGGATTAAATAATTTAATTCCAGCATTGAGAACCGCGAAGGTAATTGCAACACAGAGTAGTGCTTTAACAATGTCAATTATTTCCGTCTTCGAGGTCTTGATCTTGGGTAATGATATCATCTTGGTCTTCTTCTATCTTCCCCTTAATAAAACGTTGCAGGCGCACGGCGTCATCTTCTACAACGACGAGCATTTCGATATCTGAAAAATTTTCTTGTGCACATTCTTTACAGTAGTAATCAGACGTATCTTTTATTTTATACTTAGCGGGTTCATCACAGATGATACACTGTTTCATAAGTACTTTGAGGGAACGCTATTTTAAAAAGATAGTGTTTGATTTTGAGGGGAATTTGGTGAAGAAGAACTCTTTTTAGCAAGAAGTTGTCTCTACGTTTACATAAACTATATTTTTAAAAACTCTCGTTGTTGTTTCTACACTAAAAGAGGCGGGTTTATGGAAGAGGAATGGTTAGATGTTGTAAATGATGAGGATGAGGTCATTGGTCGGGATCTTAAGAGTAATAAATCCGAGAAGCGTTTTTTAAGTCGTAATGTTGCAGTGTATCTTCAGACTAAAGAGGGACATTTTGTAATGGTACAGCGAGCGGCACACAAGAAAATTGAACCACTTAAATTTGATCTTTCTGCATGTGGTCATGTTCAATCAGGAGAGACATACGATCAGGCGGCAAGGCGAGAGTTGCTTGAAGAAGTGGGGGTTCACGCGCCCTTGCAACTTATTGGGAAGCGACGTACATCTATTCCTATTGATGATGGCGAGCCTTTAGAATTTCTTACTTCTATTTATCATGGAGTTCATAATGGACCGTTTACCATTAATGAGGAATCTGCTGATTTGCGGATGATGACGTTTGTGGAATTACAAGAAGCGTTGATTGAGACGCCAGATATGTTTTGTGGACCTTTTCTCGAAGATTTTGCGATGACGCATAAAGAGTTACTGCGATTGCAGAAACGTTTTGAGTATTAAATTTAGTGGATGAGGTTTTTAGAGAGAGAGAGAGAGAGAGACTTTAAGATTAACTCATCTCCTATATGTATTGGGATTTCTATAACCTGTTTTTCGTTCATAAACTGTTTGAGGTCTTGTGGCTTTATCAAGGTTCTCTTCTTCTTTTTCAGCCCATTTGTACCCACAATAGATACATTCTTTTGTGTTTTTAAAAATTTTAATTCGTTCAATTCTGGTTCTCCATTCAGTATAATTACTGTTTTTGTAAGAACCATCTGAATAAAGATATCTTGTCTCTACCCTATATTCCCAAGGTCTTTTTTCTATCTTTTCAAAATCCCTACTAACATGGTCTTTAGCAAAAACTCTCTTACAATTACTACATCTGGTTACACTAAATATGATGATTAGGACCACATTTACAAAAAGTAACATTAATAGGATAGTATAAGATAAGGGAGATAAAATCAGAAAAAGAACTGCTGTTACTATTGAGAGGATTAGTGGATTTTTATAAAAAAGAAGTGGCTCGACTTTGTTACCTAATCTTTCAATTCCCTTCTTTATTACACTTGAAACGTAATTTAATTGATTAGGATAAATGTAAATACATTTTATACCATTATTGCTATAAGCCTCTTTTTTCTCATTATATCTTGCTCTTTCAGTTCTTCGTTCTTCATCATTTTTTTTATCCCATCCACCAAAGTATTCAATATATATGTTGTATTTTGGTAAGAAAAAATCTGCTCGCCTACTTCCTTTATAATCATTTTTTAAGAAGTGAATCTCTTTCTCCGGCTCATATTTAATGCCAAGATTATCCAACGCTGCACGAACTGCTCGTTCTCCATCAGATTCTCGATTCATAAATTCTAATGGCCAATATTGATATATAAAATATTTGATTTAGTTGCTTTTGCTATGAGAACTCTGCTTTGAAAGATTATAACCTAAGCAAGTACGCTTTCATTTCTTCTATCTCTTCTTCGTTGACAGCGCAACCGTTGCTTTTAACAGCCCATAATAAAGCGTCGAGAAGGACGGCTTTTCCATCTCGTTTAGGAGGGGCGTAGCCGTCATAGAGATGTAATTTGTAGGCAGTGCAGACTAACTCAATAGAACGGAGTAGGATCATCCCCTTGAATTTTGATGAAAACGCGTTGATGTTGCCCTGGTTAGGCGTGATTTCTTTTTCAAAACGAGAAGTGAGAAGTTTTCGTAATCCATCACTATCTTCAATAAAAAGACGGAGGGCTCGTTCGTCAACGACTACGGCTTGAGCGCCTGCTTTGAGAGCACAGGCGACGGATTCGACTTCGCCTTGTTGAAGGACTTCAAGATTCTTAGTACCGCTCAAAAATGAGGTATTGGCAAGAGAAATGAGTTGGTTGACAGTATTTACAGGTACATCTTCGTAGAGTTCAATAACCCCGTCGTTAAGGAGTTTAAGACACTGAAGTGCTTCAAACTTGTAGCGGTTCATCGTTAATGGACGATCGATGAGTTCAAGTTTCACAGCAGGTGTGATATAAAAATGTCCGCCGTATTGTTTTTTGAGCTCAGGTAAGATGAAACTCATACGAGAGATAACTAACGAGATGATGGGGCCTGTGTCGAAGAAGATGATGTTTTGATTTGGAATTGAAGAGGGACGGACTGGTTGTACATTTAGTTTGGAAGGAGTTGATAGTTTGGAAGGATTTGATTTAGGAAGACTCGTTTTTGGAGGAATTTTTTGTGGTGCCATGGAAGATTAGACCTTGAAAATTTGGAAAGCACTTTTGAGACGTTTCTCGATAGGTAATGTTGAGTTTACACCAAGGGCAACAGTTTTGGAAGCATAGTCTTGGAGATCCCAGTTGGAGAGCCCCATCAATCCGGCAGCTTGACCAATAGAGAGACCGTGTTCAAGTAGAGCTGTGCCTTTTTTTATTCTTGCGGCGTGCAAAACATCTTGTAAGTGTTCACGTACTTCTCCGTGACTGTCTTTGACGATTTGAAATGATATTTTCATGTAGGAGTTGTATTTTCCAAGATCACGTGAGTTAATTGAATTGTAGGCTTTGTCGAGTTGAGTGAGAAGATCATTGACGGTTTGATTGGTGGTAAGTGTGGGAAGAAGTTTGTAGAGAGAGTAGATTAAAACAGTGACTGAGATGATGTCGATGTTTTTATGGAGGGCAACGTCTTCGATGGAATGGTCGCTAAGACTTTTGAGTTCTTCAAGATTGCATTTTGGCCAACAGCGTAGAAAATTCGTGAGTTTATTTAGATCGTATACTATCTCTTTGCGAACTACCTCTTTCATAGTCTTAGGGAGGGATTTGGAGGTTATTAAAGTTTGGGTGGAAGATTTTTAAATGGAGGAGGTCTTGGAGATTCTATGGGCCTGTTGTATAACGGCTATTATACACCGCTGGCAGCGGTGTGACGCGAGTTCGACTCTCGCCAGGTCCATGTTTTCTTGGTTTGATACGTAAATTATAAATAGTTAGTTATGCTCTAAGATTACATAGATACAAAGACCAAAGAATGGTTAGAGCTGGTACGTGATAATCTTGATGCGGCCAGAAGAGCCTTAGTGTTGGTCTGATTATGTGGGCGGATATTCAAGCTCAACAGACTGTAGAAAAAGCACTTAAAGCAATTTTATGTGAGAGAGGTGTTCGAATTCCAAAAACACATGATATTGTGTTCTTAGGAAAAGAAGTTGGTTTAGAAGAAAAATTGATTCATCAAGTAGCTCCATTGACAAAAATATATCTGGAAATGCGTTACCCTGATGATATTAAGAAAGAATTGAAGACAGTTGAATTACACCAAACAAAAAGTAATATTCAATTGGCAAGAGAGATTTTACAATGGGTAGAAAAAAAATATAGATAAAGTGAAAGAGTTTATGTCTGAAGTATCGCGGCGTGCTGGTGTAGAGAGGATGATCCTTTTTGGTTCGAGGGCATCGGGAAAAGCACGAGCTGATAGTGATTTTGATCTACTCATTGTTTCTTCTAAATATCGTAATATAAATGTGTTCAAACGGGGAACTGATCTTTATCATTACTGGAATCTACGTTATCCTGTTGATTTTCTCTGTTATAGCCCTGAAGAGTTTAAGAAACTAAAGAACGACCCTACATCTATAGTTTATGAAGTAGTTAGGACCGGAATTGAAGTTTAGATTTAAAAAAAACGTACTCATAAATCCGAGTAGCAGGATGTCAAAGACGATTTTCACTAATGGTTCGGAGAAGTAAAAGTCTACAAAGAGCATACGAAATTTTCTAGTGTTTGAAATGAGGGGTAATGAGATGAGAGAGTTAGAATAATACTTTTTAACCAAGCTTTTTTATATTCTACAAGATGTAGACAGGTTATGTTCTTTTCAAAGTCAAAAGTTATTGTTTCAGAAAATCTTCCTCCTGAAAAGATAGAGAATATTCGTTTTGTATACATTGTTATTGATTCTGATGGTAAAACCCACTATGAATTTAATAACAAAGGTCATGTCGTCTCGCCGTTGCATTGGAATGAAATGAATCCTCTGCGGATTTTGAAAAATCTTCCAGCAAACTTAGTTGCTCGTAGTGTTTCTGAGAAAAAGAATATTGTGGGGGTTTTGCAATTGTGGATTTATTATACCCAAAAACACACTTATGCGAGAGTAAAAGCTGCAGGTATTTTGGAGGAATTTCAACGCCAAGGGTTTTGGAAAAAATTGAATGTTGCCATGGATGCTTTCTGCACATATTACCATATTGAATGGGTTGAACGAGAGACAAGTGTTATGCCAGCAGAGATTCTACTTAAAATGGGATTTTTACCTGCACAGAGCCATAGTCTTTGGCATCGGTTTGAAAATAGGGTAACATTTAAACAAGCCTACATTAAGAGGTATACATGATTCATATTATTGCTGTGGGAAAGACACGTCAGTCGTTTGTCAAAGAAGGTGTTGCGGAGTTTGTGGGACGTCTGGGGAAGTATGCCAAGATTGATTACAAAGAAGTAGAGAAGTTAGGTGTGTTGAATGGGTTTGTGGTGGCGCTTGATGAGCATGGCAAACAGTATGATTCTGTAGGATTTTCGAAGAAGGTTGGGCAATGGACAATGGCAAATAAAGAGATTACATTTGTAATTGGACAGGCGGAAGGGTTGCCCAAAGAGGTTTTGGAGAGGTGTCATGAGAAGCTGTCGTTGTCTATGATGACCTTTCCGACGCAGTTAGTGCGATTGATTTTTGTTGAGCAGTTATACCGAGCGTTTACGATTATCAAAAACGAGCCGTATCATAAAGAGTAAGAAAACGATTTGTCTACGACATTCTTCGAGAGCCACGGTGAATCTGCTTCGCTATGTATTATAATACTGGACTCCCCCTAAAGAGCATAGACAAATCAAATCTAAGAGAATGAAGAGAGGTATATATAATCAGGGGATAGAGAGCATATACTTTGGGAGAACGGCTCTGCCTAAAGCTCGCCTGCCACATACTTCTCGCTGCATGCTGTTTCTTTTGTTAGTGCTGTGGTTATTACATGAGCAGTATAAACATAAGATTAAAAGTTGGTTTTAGAAAAAAGAATGGGGCCGCGAAGACATTCGTCCAGAATCAGTTGATTGCTGGTATTCGAACTCCGGTCTTACCCATTTTGGTACACCATGAAAATCAGTGTGATTAACCCCAAGGGCAAATCCTACCAAGCTAGACTACGGCCCCACTAGCAGTTGCTTGGGAGAGATTTTATTGATAAAGGTTTTGGATAAAATGTTGTGTAGGAAGCTTTAAATAAAACGAGGGCTACTCTCCACTTACCCACTTAAAGAGTAGCCCAAGTTCACATTAGTCTTCAGCTGAGCTTAGGCGATATATTGTGCGTATTTCTTTACATCCGAGGTTAGTGAGACATGCACGTCTCTATTTTTCTTGGCTCGAATGATGACTTCTTCTTTGATTAATTCTTCAAGTGCATCAAATGCCATTTTTTGTTCGGCTTTGTCGCAGTTGCGAAGAAACCGCAGGAAGTTTTTCTCTGGTTTGTGTGCTGCGCCAATAATTCCCTTGTTTCTCAGCTTTCTTACTAAGAGGTGCTTAAATTCTTGCTTACTTACCACTTTAAGCCACCTCAAATGAGAGATATCAATCAAGGTTATATAAATGTTTTTAAATATTGACAAGTTGTCCAAAAATTTGGAAAGTTATATATAGGTTAACTATATCTTATTGGAAAAGAGGTGATTGGGTTTGGAGACTACAATGAATGCAGGTATGACTCTATTTCGAGAGGTAGTAGGCGATAATCCAAGAATTCGTGTTTTGGAATTTTTCTTAGAAACCCGAGAGTTAGATTTTGGAGTGGGTGATGTTGCAGAAGAAACAGAACTTAGTAGGCAAACTGCTTATACCATCATAGAAGAATTTTACAAGAAAGATCTGCTTATCATAAACCGGACTCTTAAAAACAAACAACTCTACAAGCTTAATCTAAAATCATCAGTAATTCAAAAGTGGATATTATTGTTTGATGGAATCGTTTTTAAAGATGCGCGTATTTCTAAAAAACTTACTGCATAACTCTTCTTAATATTCTTCCCAGGCTTTAATCTCCAATCCATGGGTTTTGTAATAGGCTAAGGCGAGAACCATCTGACGGGCGATTTTGATGTCAGTGATAAGAGGAATATTGAGATCGGTTGCGGTTCGTCGAATGTAGTAGCCGTTGGTTAATTCTTTTTGTTGGTTGTTTTTAGGGATGTTGATGATTAAATCGATTTTGCGTTGTTTGAGGTAGGTGATGACATTGGGTTCTGTGGTATCAAGCGGCCATTGAAGAGGAGTCACGGGAATTCCATTGTCGTAGAGAAATGAGGCTGTTCCTTCACTTGCGTAGAGCTCGTATCCCATGACCATGAGCATTTTGGCACTTTCAAGGAACTCAGCTTTGCTTTCGATTGGGCCAGTGGAGAGAAAGATCGATTTTGTGGGAAGACGAAATCCGACGCTCAAGAAGGCTTTGAGAAACGCATCACTTAATTCTGGACCGATACATCCCGTTTCACCAGTTGATGCCATTTCAACACCAAGTACAGGATCAGCTCCTTTGAGTCGAGAGAAACTGAATTGGGCAGCTTTGACTCCAACATAATCTAGATCGAATAATGATTTCTCTAGTGGCTCCACTTTATGACCAAGAATAGCTTTGGTAGCATATTCAATCAGGTTTTGTTTGAAAATTTTTGAACAGAAAGGAAAACTGCGAGAGGCTCGTACGTTACATTCGATAACTTTAACATGATTGCGATGGGCGAGAAATTGAATATTGAACGGGCCGGTGATGTTAAGTTCTTGAGCGATGGTGCGCATGATTTTTTTAATACGACGAATGGTTTCAATATAGAGACGTTGTGCGGGAAGAACTAACGTCGCGTCACCCGAATGAACCCCCGCATTTTCAATGTGTTCGCTTATCGCATAGATTAAGACTTGGCCTTGATTGGCAACGGCATCAACTTCGATTTCTTTTGCATTCTCAATAAATTTGCTGATTACAACAGGATGATCTGGGCTAAGCTGTGTTGCGCAGAGAAGATATTTTTCAAGAGATGAATCATCCCAAACTACTTTCATGGCAGCACCACTTAGAACATAACTTGGTCTGATTAATACAGGATAGCCAACATTATGGGAAAACTTTTGTGCATCTTCTAGCGTGGTTAACTCTTTCCAAGCAGGTTGATCAATACCAACTTTGTCGAGAAGTGATGAAAATTTATGTCTATCTTCAGCTCGATCAATATCTTGAGGAGACGTTCCAAGGATACGGCAGTTAGCATGATGAAGAGGCAGAGCAAGATTGTTCGGAATTTGTCCACCCATACTGATTATGATACCGTCAGGTTGTTCGAATTCGTAAATGTCGAGAACTCGCTCAAAACTTAATTCTTCAAAATATAACTTGTCACAGACGTCATAATCCGTACTTACCGTTTCAGGATTGCAATTGATCATGATAGTGGTATGTCCCTGTTCTCGTGCTGTTTTGACAGCATTCACACAACACCAATCAAATTCAACGCTACTGCCA
>JAHFSP010000054.1:0-1257 GCA_023265685.1 Candidatus Woesearchaeota archaeon
GCTGCATTGCTTGCTATCCAAGAAGGCGCTTTTTCATTTTCTAGAAAAGCATCGCAACAAATACTTTCTAAAGCTCTTCACGAAGCCTTTTTTAATGCACTCAGAACAAAACAGCAAACAGGTTACATTGCAGAATCTCGTCCTTCAGAAATTGAAAATCAATTACTTCATACCTTTGCAGTACAATCCAGCTCTCATTCTTCAGAAGACCTTCTCTCTCGTTTTGAAATCTTCTTATCTGACTTTACAAAACAAGTAAGAGAAATCATTTCCGAAGAGAGATTCATTCTTCTCAAAGAATCACAAATCGTTTCTTTAGCAAAACCTCCAGAAAACCTCTCTAGTATGGCAGAAAGATTAGAGGCTTTAGCTTTTGAATACGATGGAGATTTTAAGCGCATCTCAAAAAGAATCGACGCTCTAAAAGCTCTTCGTTATGAAGATT
Organism: Candidatus Woesearchaeota archaeon; assembly: GCA_023265685.1. GTDB lineage: Archaea > Nanobdellota > Nanobdellia > Woesearchaeales > GW2011-AR9 > JACPIK01. The sequence goes on from JAHFSP010000054.1 coordinate 446, forward strand.
TCATAAAAGATGTACAAGATTTTCTTTCCAAAGAGAATTTTCAAAGACTTGCCGTTCTAGTCAAAGGAGAAGCCTCCGGTAGCAAACCCCTTCATTACAGAGAAATCACTCCAAAAGAACTAGAGACAATCGGAACATTTACCTCTTCAATCAGAGATTAAAGAATCACACTCACATGTTGGGAGAAATAAATGCACTGTATAGATTCACCTATACTTTCTACAAAAAAAGAGACTCTATCAACATCAAACCTCCCCTTAAATAAAAACCATTGTTAAAAATCGCTTGATTGGCCCCACTTCAGTTCCGTTTTCGTAGAACGCAAAGTCTCAAAAATTTTCAGCACGAATTAATTTAGTCTATTTCTGAAATTAATTCATATTGTAATTAATTTTTACATCCCTTTTTATACTCTGCAAAGCGATGACTGGGTCCATCAAGAAAAACTTCTATTCCTCTGTGTACCAATCGATCTACTGCCGCACTACCGACTAAAGCGTTGGAAAAAATATCAGTCCATTCTTCTATGGAACGATTTGTAGTTAAAATAATGGACTTTTTTTCATACTTTTCAGCGATAATTCGATATAGATCTTTTTGCTGTTCCTCGTTAAGATCTTGAAGCCCAAAGTCATCTATGATCAACAAAGAGGTTTTGATGATTTGATAAAGCCTTTTATTTCGCGTGCCATCTCCTGTTCCGGCATAAATCCAACTCATCAAATCGTGAGCGCATTGAAAAAGCACGTCAACTCCTTGACGACAAGCTTGTAATCCTATTGCTTGAGCTATGTGACTTTTTCCAAGACCGC
>JAHFSP010000054.1:1357-3944 GCA_023265685.1 Candidatus Woesearchaeota archaeon
AACAGGGATTACTAGATCTTTACGTTTGAAGTCAAAAGTCTCTATTGTTTTTGATACGTCAAGTTTGCTCTTAGAAAGCCTCAACGTAAGCTGCCTATTATTTCTCCTTTCTAGAGCATCCGTTAGCAAGGTGTCGAGAAAAAGAGAGTGTGCCCATTGTTCTGTTAATGCTTGCTCAAGTCTATGATCATATTGATCCAACATGCCTGATAGATTGAGTTTTTGCATCTTATTTTTAATACTTACATCATTCATATATTACCTCATATAGTGTTGTGTTTAGATTGTATCCCAAGCTACTTGCTTGTTTTTTTGCCCCCCGCTTAGTTGAGGGGGCAGAAAAAAACAAACAAGCAGCTTTTGGCCTTGGAAAATGTCAGCTGTAGCTTTAAGTCTTTTTTGTCATCGACTGTGCTTACTAGCCTGTTGTAGATTCCATGCCTTCCAGGCTTCCGTTGGTTCGGGGATACGTCCGGCCAACGGGCCTTTTTCTCCTCTGGCTTGAGCTTCTTTTTCTTGTTGAATCAGTTCATCTATTTGATTGTCTGTTTGAGCAGAAAGATAACCTACAAATACAGAGGACCCATATTTAGAGACGGGGTGTAATTGTTCCCAAGTTTCATCCCAAGAAGACTGTTTTGAAGTTCTATATTCCTCAGGATCTCTTGCATATTTGAATTGAGTGGTGGAAAAAGAGATGATTTTATCGTTCTTTTTCTGAGACGCTTCCACCTCAGGCATTTCGTGTAGGTTATTTCGTAAAATGTTTTTGATTTCTCTGTAACTGGTCATTTGGAATAGAAGAGCTCTTTTGCAGGCTTTTTCTAAAGACTCTTTTCCATACTCTTTTGCTAATTCAAGAACATTTCGTATCGGAGCCAACTTATCAACTCCTGGCATAGACAACATTTTTTTAACATATTGATAGGTATGGGAACCGATCTCTTGCGATAACTCTAAAAGCCCTTCTCTACTACACTGTAATACGGCTTCTTTATGAGGTGGCGCATGTTCTGATTTTCTTTTATACTCTCCTTTCTTGACAGCTCTTTCGTGCAGAGCGATTTCTTCGTGATTATGGTAAATCCTCACTGTTGACGTTGTGGCACAGATGTCTGCTTGCTTGCCTATGAATTGATAAGGGACAGAATAATAGGAACTTTCCCACATGACCCTCCAATCTACTCTAACGGAGCATTGCGCCCATATTATTGATTCCCAGCGCTCTTTAGGAAGTGCTTTTAAACAGTTTTTTTCTTCAGACGTAAAAATCTCTGAGGGAGACCTGCCAACTCCTTGAATGATATGAACGTCATCTACTTCTTTTTGCCACTTCTCAAAAGCTATTTTAAGGGCTGCAAATTTAGGAGTTTTTACCCCAAGAGCTTTTTGGTGAGCTCGAAAGTACGCTGCGAAATTCCTTTTCACATAGTCCATATCTTTTTCGACTCCTCCTTTATGTTGTGGAGTATAGGGTCTACAGGGTGATATGATAAAATTGTAGTGTTCGGCACAAGATTGATAGGAACGATTAAGTCCATTATTTTCTATACTTGATCGAATGACTGCACACTTGGTGCAATCTGGATGGATATACTCCATAACCCCTCCAAAAAACTCGAAAGCATGGATATGCGCTTTATTAAAAGTACGACTTGTTTGATCTGTGATAAGTTCTCTATAGGCTTTTCTAGAATGACGCAATCTCAGGGAAAAGAGATATACTTTTTTACATATGCCATCCTCATCTTCGAAGACTCCAAGATCTCCAAAATCCACATCTGCATCTTTTCCAGGAGTTGTCTCGCGGACCATTACGGGTTCTATCGCTTTAGGAATGTGTTTTTGAATGTACCTTCTGATGACTTGCACGTCTATTGAACATTGAAAAAGCTCTTGAAGTAATCTCTCCATAACAATAGTTGTAATGTTTTCCTTATGCCATTCGATGATTTTCTCTTGATATTGATCTAAGATGTGCGCTTTTTTCTCTTGTTTTACCCCTACCCAAGCAGCTTCGATCTCTTGATCGCTTGGCATTGCATTGTCAAGATTAAGCCACTCCTTTTCTAAGGCAATATGATCCATCTTACGAATGATTCTGCGATGAACGCTCATTGCAGATGAAATGCTCCTTATATGTTCTTTTATTCTCAGGCGTTGAAGTACTTGTCTTAAATTTGTCATAGTAGTTTCTCTCATTTATTATCTCCCTCATGAAAAAGTTCAAAAAATAGACGCTCAAAAAAATCAGCATCAACTCGGGATAGTATGTGTTAATTTAAAAAAATAATATTGCGATAATTATGAGATTTTGGCCTTTTGGGTGGGGCCAATGTTGCGATTGAACGAGGTATCCTACATTTTTCCCGCTAAAAGGGTGGGGCCAATGTTGCGATTCTTAGGTGGGGCCAATAAAATGATCGCTAGTGGGGCCAATGCTGCGATTCTCAACAAACGGAGAAATATCTTTTAATGCAAACGTTTCTGGAAATCACCAAACAACAACATACTCAATAACAAAAAATCCAAACTACGTTGGATCTATCGCTCTAACCTCTTAATTTAAAATACTTAAAAACACATT
>JAHFSP010000004.1 GCA_023265685.1 Candidatus Woesearchaeota archaeon
GGGGTCGGTTGGTCACATCACTTTAGAAGCAGCGAAAGAATATGTGAAGACCCATCATGCCAAAGCTGCTGCTTCCCGCACCGTAGAATCCCCACCATTTATGGTTGGGGAGGTTCAATTATTTTCTTCTGTTTTCTCTTCTGTTGATTTCTTTTTTTCGTTTTCTTTCTCTATTTTTCGTTCGTTTTTGCGATTTTCTTTGTCTTGTTGTTTTTCGAGCTCTTTCTCTTTTTCATACTCTTGTTCTCGTAGATGTCGTCGCCATTTGGAGATGGTGTAGTTGACGGGATTTTTGAGTCGTCTACAGAGTGCTTCGTCTTTACATTTGCAGCCGAGAGCTTTGTAATAACCTTCATTATCGCAGTTTGGTGGGAGACGTTCACCAGCGACAAAGCTGGAGAATTGCCCTTTGATGTAGACTTCTCGTAGTGGTTCGGGATTACGTGTGTTCCACTCAAAGATGTATTTTTCTACTTCATCTTTGTTATAGCCAATTTTTCCAAGAAAATTCATAAGACAAAAGAGCGCGCGTTTTTTACCGTCGCTAAGACCTAGTGAGAGATATTGAATACAAGGTGGAAAGAATTCAGAAGTAATGGGGCTGGTGATTTGCATTTCTTGTTGTTGGGTTTCTTTTCTCTCTCTTTGTTCACGTTCTTCTTTGACTTCGAAATCGAGGGATTTTTTGAGAAGGGTGCTTGCTGACTCCGTGTAGATATCACGTCGGAAAAATGGACGTTCTACAATAATTTTTTCTGGGTTGGCCATGTCACGATTGAAGGTTGCGACACTGTGGATATCGATAGGAAGACTTACAAGTCCTGATTTTTCATGCATACTATATGGCATACGATAGAGATGACGTGAAGCAATAAGAATAGTGTCTATCTCGAGGAATTTGTCGACGTCAAGGTGGTTTACGAGCTGTCCTTGTGCGTTTTTTTGTTGGTAGGTTATTTCTTCAGTGGTAAGATTCACTTTTTCTTTTATTTTGGCGAAGTTACCGTTTTCAAAGAGAAGAATGCGCCTGGCAAGTTCTGTTTTCATGTTGTGGGTTACGTAGGCAGCAATTTTACGTGCAGCCTCGGGAAAAAGCTGTTTAATGGGAATTGTGCCATTTTTCTGCACGACTTTTTGAGGAAAGGCTTCAAATGAAATACCTATGTGGAAGCCTTTATTGCCGCTAAATTTAACGAAGATGTCATCTTTAGCAACTTGGTTATATTCTAGAAATTCGATTACAATTACTGCTGCGATTCTACTGTATTCGAAGATGGCGCAGTCGATGTCAAGAACAAGGTCCCATCCAGTGCGCAATGTAGTGAGTTCCTGTTTGCTGAGTTTACTGTCGATGGCGAGAGGATTTGACCAGAGTTCTTCACTGGCATGAAAAGAGGTTGCGCCGTTCATGACGACATCGAGGATATCTTTTGGGTATTGTAATGTGTCTGGCCGTTTACCAAAACCATCACCATATCGAATACCAATTTCTTTGCGCTGTGCGTGTGCGACGAGGGCTTGTTGTACGTCAAGACGTTTATAGTATTTGAGAAGGGTACTCTTGGTGAGAGCCATGAGATTTTGGGGGGAAGTGGGGTTTAAAAGGTTGTCGTGTGGTTATTCATTAAAATATGATCTGGATATAAGATCCCAATATAATAATAAAGATTTATAACGCACTGACTTCTTTCTTAAATTGATCAGCTTTCTTTTTCATGCCGTTAAGTGCTTCTTTGAGAGCTTTACGAGGTTCTAGTGCTTTTGTTTCGATGAGAAATTGTGGAACGCCAATAAGTGGATGATCGATTCTATAGGTTGCAAGTGTTACGCCTTTTACTGTGAGCAATTCTTCTTTAAGAAGGTTGCAAAATGTATGTGTTTCCCCTTTTAGTTGGAAAACTAGCTTGGTTTTTGTTTCTTCGAGAATAACGAATTCCATAGGTGTGCTTTCTTAGTTGTTGTTTATAAATTTTTCGTGGAAGTAGCGAGAGAAATTAGAAACTAATTTATTTTGGCATACTAATTTATTACTCGCTGGGTCTAATACCCCGTTGCTCTGCAACGATATAAGCGAGTAATAACCAGAAATCCGTTTTTTAGAAATCGCCGAATACCCCGCAGCTTGCTGCGGAGTGAGCGGAGCGAACGATGGGTAGGCGATTTCAGGATTTCTGAGTTTATTGGGATCTAATCAGATCATCTATGGATAGTGCTGCTGTAGGTACATCTCTATTTCGAGGCGGAGGTGGATGGATGATTTGTCTAAGAATATATAAATTAGTGTTAGAGCGTTCTTGAAGAGTTATTCCTTGGTGTTTAGTTTTGTAGAGTGATAAAAGTGGTTTATCACTTCTTACTGCTTCGTTGGCAATTTCTTTGAAGTCTTCTATGTAGAGTGATTGAGTGTCTTCAAAATGGATTTTGTAATCAAAAATATTTGTTTCATTCGTTGATACGAGTGATACGATGCTGTGGTTTCTTCCGTCAAGATTCCCACTTGATGAGTGTACTGTTCTTTTGTTAAGATTAAGAGAATAATGATTAAATGCGACTTTCTCAAGTTGGAATCTGCTGTTTCCGGTAAGGTTTTTTATGTCCACACTAGCCGATTTAATGTCTTCTTCTAATTCTAAACATACATCAAGTGGTGTCCTACCGAATCGTGGTTGTACGCGATAGAAAAATCGTTCTTCTGAACTGTCTATGGTACGTATGGAGTGGGCAAGTAGATAGATGTTCATGTGGTGTAGCGAGGGGAAGGTTCTTTATTAATTTGTCCCTAATTTGTTCTTTGAGAGTAGATACAATGGTGGGGAAAAGACTTAAAAACCTCAAAAATGTTCTTATTGTGGGTGATTGATGATGAAACTTATTCTTTCAAAAAAACCAAAGAATGTAACTATTATTGAAGGTTTTCCAGGTTTTGGGTTGATTGGTACAATAGCAACAGAGTTTTTGATGGAACATTTACAGACGGAAAAAATTGGTTCTATTGAGATGAGTGAGATTCCTGCAATGATTGCAATTCATGGTGGAGATGTCGTTGAACCAGTATCATTACATTACAATAAAAAGTATAATTTAGTGATTATTCATGCTCTTAATATTGGTAAAAATGCAGGATGGGAATTAGCTGATGTGGTCTTAGAGATTGCTAAACAATTAACTGCAAAACAAATTATTTCTCTTGAAGGAGTAGGATCGCCGACTGCGGATGATAGTCGTATGTTTTATTATACCTCTGAAAAGGGGAAGGTTAGTAAGTTGGATGGGGTGGCGTCGCCATTAATGGAAGGGGTTATTGTTGGAGTGACGGGTGCGTTACTTGCGAAAACATCTCCTACGCCTCTTTTAGCGCTTTTTGCTGAAGCGAGAAGCAATATGCCAGATAGTAAAGCAGCAGCACATATTATTCAAGCGTTGGATGGGTACCTTGGTCTGGATGTGAATGTGCAACCTTTACTTAAACAAGCACAGCAGTTTGAAAACCAGTTGCGTGGTATGTTACAAAAAGGTCAAAAAGCACAGGAAGTCCAGGAAGAAAAACATTTGAGTTATGTGGGGTAATGAATGCAACAACAGCCGAGAGTTTCTGGTCCTTCAACGGCAACTAAACCTGTGGGGTTTTTCCCATTTCTTTCTCTGATTTTTGCGTTGGTAGTGATTGCTGTGGCGATTGTTGATTATTTTAAAGTGTATTCTGTTCCTTCATTGTGGTTTGATGTGGTATTGTTTTTGGCTGGTTTAAAATTATTGTATTGGGGTGTCGAGAGAGGATTTGAGCACCGTCGTAAAGAGATGTTTAAGAAATATATTTAATGAGAGGGTAATGAGAGGGCAGTTGTTTTTATTTGGTTTTTATTTGCTATTAGAAGAATTAGCTGTAGCTTGAAATAATGTAACGTCTCCGTTATAATCGTCTACAAGGGACATAAATAATTTAAATCTGATTTTATTTAATATGCCGTTTACTTTGATATTAAGTAGTTCTGGTCTGTTTTTGATAAGCCATTTTGTGATGCTGGCAGGATTATCCATTTGACTTATAGCGTCGATAACCCATTCTTCTGTTTGGATATCCATTGAGGGCTCTGGGTATGATCCTTCTTTGAAGGTTTTAATCTTACCTTCTCGAAATTCTATCTCAAAAGATTGGTGTTTTTCTTTGAATTCTAGATTGATTCTTTGATAACCAATAAGGGAGGAGGCTAGTCCTTGAAGGTTAGTATCTTTAAGTTGAGTTTTCCAGTCAGTATTTTCTGCGAGGGCACACGAAGAAACTGCTAATATTAAAATGAGAAGAAATGCTAAACGAGTTTTCATGGTATTAACACAAGGTTATCTTTGGGTTATAAAAAGGTTACGTATTGCTAGAAGTTAATTTTATAATTAATAATTAAATATTTTATTCTAGCAATATTTACTATTAGCTTAAATATTTAAGAATATTTTTAGCTAAAATGTTTAGTCTTTAATAGAATATTCAGTTCTTAATTTTTGTTGTACTTGTTCAAATAATTCAGAATCGAGTAGTACTTTGTGTGTCCCTTTACTCCCTTTGCCGGCAAACTTCACTTCACCAAGATAGGCCCTATTGGATAAGATCTTCTTAAGGCCGTTGACACTTACACTATGTATTTTGGCGAGCTTCGTGAGGCTCAGGTCGCCTTCTAAGAATAAGGCATACATTGAGCGCACGCGCGCTGCGTTTTGTTCTTCGATGATTAATTTCTTATTTATCATGATATACCCTAGCGGAGGTTTTGTAATTGCCTCTCCTTCTTGAAATTTACGTTCCATGCCGAAGGTAGTGCGCTCAGCGATAGAATTTTTGTATTTTCGAAACGAATTTAGTATGTTTCCGTCTATTTTTTCAGCAATATATGTGGCGAAAGATTCTTTACCATTGGGGGCTAAATAGTGACAAATTGAGCATAAAGTGATGAGATTATTTAGTTCATTTTTCCCCCCCATTGATCTTAAATTGATATGGTGTGCTTCGAGTTTAGCATTTTGAGACGTACTGCATTTTTGGCAGGTGAAATCGTCTCGTTCAAATGTTTTTTTGCGTAGATTCATGGTGTCGAAGGGTTATTTTTGAAGTATAATTCTTCTGAAATGAGAGGTTTATGGGATCCTTTGTAGAGTTTTCCACGATATTGTACCTGGCCTATGTAGGTGGGGTTTTTGATGATTTCGTAGAAGGTGGAGACAGGTAGGTTGAATTTGTGACAAATTTCTTTGTAGGAGATGCCTGCAGTGTGCATTTCATAGATTGTTGCTACTTTGGTTGAATCAGTAGGGTGGGGAACTAAACGATTGTTTTTGTAAGTATATCCATACGGTGCACGATTAAGCACTTCACCGGATGAGATTTTTTTGTCGAAAGCAAGTTCGACGCGTTCTTTGACCATTCCTCGTTCTAACTGGGCAAAAACTCCTATAATTTGAAAAAAAGCTTCCCCCATCGCAGTTGTGGTATCGATATGTTCTGTTACAGAGGTAAAATTGACACCTTTTGTTTTAAGATCCTCAAGTACTGAAATAAGGTCTTTAAGTTTGCGAGAAAAACGATCAATCTTATAGACTAACAAAACGCTGAATTTTTTGGCTTGGACATCATTAAAAAGTGCTTTGAGGGCTGGTCGGTTGAGAGTTCCGGCACTATATCCACCATCTGTATAAATATTGTAAATATTCCATCCTCGAGCCTTACAAAACGCTTTACATCGATCTATTTGAGCGTCTAGAGAGATACCTTCTTTGGCCTGTTCTTCTGTCGAGACTCGTACATAGATGGCTGCTGTGGGGTCAGATGATGTCATGAACGTCTAAAATGCCTCTTTTTGTGACACATAGGGTTTCCAATAAGGGTTCCCTTCTGGGAATGCAATGGTAGGCTTGCCAGAATAAGTATAAATATTTTGTGGTTTGTATTGATTTTAGTTGTTAACTTAGGGTTCCTAAGTGCAGATATAAGAATTTAGGGAGAATACTGTGTTTGAAAATTTCTTTTGGAAAGAATAGATTGAAGTTATCTTTGGTACCTAAGCGCAGGATAACTACCGGGGACTTGGTATTAGTAATTTTTTAACTTGTTGAGTTTTAACTTTATCTAAGCGCCCAAGAATAAGCAAGTGTATGAAATTTGGACTAATTGTGGCGTATAGGAATATGTTCTTTATTTTATGACTTTGGTAGCCTTCTTCAGAAAGCCCTTCTTGCCAGAGCATATCAAAATAGAATTCTGCTTCGCCAAACAAAATTGTACACACATTATTAAGAATTCTGAGCCCTTGGGGTGTTTTCTCAAACCGAAAGTAGATTTCTTGATTATCGAACTTTGTTGCCGAAGCTTCATGGTTGTAAAATACCAATGCCATTTTATAATTTTATTGTTTAGTTGAAATTTCTGTGTGAATTAATCAGCCTAAATAATTTAAGTAAATCTCATAATCTCTCGAGAAAAATATGCCTGAGTTTCATTGATTGGGGCCGGCCCAAGCGAGAGAAATAAATAACTGGATTTAGTCTTAAACTTGCCATCTTTAACTAAATTTTTTAGTTTTACTTGTTTTAGGTATTTCTTAATTACTTAAGAATTATATTTTTAGTTTTAGCTTAAATTTTCTTTGAATAAAATATTCATTTTTTTCTTTTATGTTTTAGAAATTAGGTTGTTATTTTTGCTTAAACTATTTAGCTTCCAAAAATTTATATATCTTCTCTTTATCCTAAATATAAATGGATAGTCGAAATGTACAGCGAACAGGAGATATGTTTTACATGTATCTGCCCACCCGTTGGTGTAAAAAGTACAATATTTCTGGAAAGACGAAGGTAGGTGTTCAAATCAATGCAGATGGTTCATTAAGTATCTATCCACAGGCAGCAACAAAGAAGAAAACTCACCTTCAGATCAAGGTAAAAGATGATAATATTGAAGCGTTGCATAAACTTATTGTTGCAAGCTATATTAGTCCTGCTGATTCGTTTAAGATAACTCTTGATAATAAATTAGACTTTACGAAGATTCTTAATCAAAAAAATTTGGTAAGTTTAGAGTTAGTGGAAATTGATGGGAATCATATCTTATGTGAGTCTTCAATGAGCGTTAATGACCCTTTATTGTTGCTTACAACGATGATTCGTAAGATCCGTAATCTTCTTAGTGTTCTGGTTACTGATGCACCCCACGAGCTCTTTGATCGTTATGAAAGCGAGGTAGATCGAAGTCGGGTGTTAATTGAAAAGTCAGTTATAGGGTCGTTTGTTAACCCGGCCGAGTCACAGCATAAAACAGTGGAATTGTATTTTATATCGCTGATTTCTAAGGAATTGGAAAGGTTAGCAGACCATCTTGTCTCTTTAGATACGCCCAGTGAGAAATTTTGTGCACGAATTGCGAAGGCGTTAGGGTTGGTTCAGGAATTGTTGGATAATGCTTGTAAAAATTTGAATATTGAAAGTGCTCTTGAGTTTGTAACGTTTATTTCAACTTTACAAGATGTTAAAGTGAAAGATGTGGAGAGTTATGATCAACGCCGTATCGTGCGCGCGCTACACGCGATTTCTGAAGTAATTATTGATTGGGCTGTGATTAAGGAAGGGGAAAAATAAATTTATAACTGTAGCTGGTTCTGGGTTCTTTGTGACACCTACTGATTTATCGTTGACCCCACATGCAGGAGAATTAGCACGCCCTAAACTTTCTCAACGTGGTCTTAATGGAGAACAGATTCTTGAAGCATTACTGGAATTAGCACAAGAAGTCGATAACGCAGGAACTCAAGAGGCATTAAAAGTGTGGTGGTCGTGGATGCCATCACCATTTTGGATCTTCGTTGATGATCTGGCTGTTGAAAAGGGACACAATACTCCTTATGAAAATGGAAGTGGGAGTGCATCGCGTCGTCGTCCTGTTTGGAGTTTTAACCAACAGCACCATAATATTACTCGATCGAGCGTTAATGGTTTAGTTCCTCTTCTTACGCAGGTGGATGATGGACTTATTGAGATGGATCCACGAACCGAATTGATGATTGTAACGTATCACATTAATTATTCACCGGGTCAAACCTCAGGTTATTTTTACCGAAGAGGTACTCAAAAAGCAGTAGAGGCTTATGGTGTAGGACCTAGATTGGCAGCATGGTGGAGCGCAATATATTGTGAAATTCTTGAAGGACAGGGATTGCGTGATTATGATAAAACCGAGCAAGAAATTATTGAACTACTTGGTAAAAATAGAGTTACTCATCCTGATCGAAAATTTGATTTTTTTATACCCTGCGGTGAAGATTTTTTTGCGTACAATGGGCGAATCGTTGGGCTTACACGCGATACACATGATGATACTAAAAATAAGATTGGAATCGTTGATCTTCTCTGGGGGATTGGTGTTTATACTGCTTGTGAAGGGCGTGATCCAGAATTGAGGGGATATACAAAATTCGACACACAAGAAAAAATAAAAGGGTTGTTAAAATAAGGTGAATAAAATGGAATGTTACAACTGTGGAAAAGAAGAGTTCGTAAAGAAAAAGGTTGAATACATGCAGTTAGGTATCTCGCTGGGGAGATTTGACGCTCTTGTCTGCCCCGCATGTGGAGAAACACTCTTTGAAGGATCTGTAAGTAAACAGATAGAACGGAAAGCAAAAGATGCAGGTATCTGGGGTTTAGCTAGAAAGACCCATATTGGAACCTCAGGTTCTTCGTTGGATGTAAAAGTACCTAAAACTATAGTTGATTTTTTAAGTCTTAAGAAAGGCCAAGAAGTAATTATTGAGCCAACAAGTAAAAATAAAATAGAAATAAGAATTGTCTGATCTACTCTTCGTTTTCTAGTTCTTCGATGGCTTTTTCAAATTCTTGTTCGGAGATGACTTTTTTCTTCATGAGAAGTTTGATTAACGCGTTGAGTAAAAGGGTGTTTTCATCGACAATTTCGTCGGTGGTCATTTCTTCATCGTCATCAATTTCTTCATTATCGTGGTTATGGTTGTTTTGTGGCATGGTATTTTCCTCCAATTGGGGACTTTTATAGGGAGTGGTTAATAAAGGTTGTTGAAGATTTGAAATCTTCACTTTTTGATCTTAATCTTGTACTTTAATGATTCTCATGGGGCAATTATGGGCAATATGTAATGATAATTCTTTATCGATTTCGCTGATTTTACAAATAGTGACTGCCCCTTTAGTTATACCTCCTTTTAATGTGGCTTTTGCGTCATCTGCTGAGATTTGCCAATGGATGGGGTCTTGTTCGCTACAAACATTACAACCTATACAACGTGTCCTATAATGGATAAGTGTGGGCATTAGTTTTTGATCTCCAAACATAGACTTTGTCATTTTTTCTCACTTTGTGTATAAATGGAAAAGTTACTAAAGAGCCTTGTGATGCTGAAATTACTTGCTGGTCATGTATACAAAGATCGATGATCTCTGCTTGTACAACGCCAGTCGTAGGTCCAGTGATAAGAACGGTCTCGCCTGTTTTTATACTGGAGGCCTCAATAATTACTTGAGCAATTTTTATTTTTGGATAATAATTATCTACTTTTCCAATGTATTTTTTTTCATGTGTAGCTTGTGAACCATACGAATTACTCCATTCACCCAATTGCTTGCCAAGGTAGTATCCTCCTTGCCAGAATCCACGATTATAAACCTGTGAAAGACGATGGGTCCAGCCTTCAATTTTTTGGGGCGTGTATGTTCCTTGCTGATACGCGTTGAGTGCTTCTTTGTACACACTAACTGTAGTGTAAACATATTCTGGTCCTTTTCCACGTCCCTCAATTTTAAAAATAGAAACGCCACTTTCTATGAGTTTGTCAATAAAACCAATGGTGCAAAGATCTTTGGGTGACATGATATATTTGTTGTCTATCATTAATTCATCACCTGTTTCTTCGTCTGTTATTTTGTACGATCGACGACAATTTTGAAGACAGGCGCCACGGTTGGCAGAGGCATTATAGGTTGCAAGACTCATGTAACACTTTCCGGAAATTGCTACACATAGTGCACCATGGATGAAAATTTCTACCGTTACAAGCTGATGTGATGGGCCAGTTATGTTTTGATGTTTTATTTGCTGAACTATTTTAGTGATTTGGTCTATTGTAAGCTCACGTGCTAATACAACTGTGTCGGCAAATTGTGCATAGAATTTAACTGCTTGAATATTGCTGATGTTGGCTTGTGTTGAGAGATGAACTGTGAGATTAATTGATTTGGCGTATATCATTGCTGCAATATCAGCACAGATAACAGCTGTCACTCCGGCTTTTTTTGCGGCATCACAAATACTTTGCATTAATGTGAGATCATGATCATAGAGTATGGTGTTTAATGTGAGGTAGGTTTTAATGTTGCTTTTTTTGCATTCTTTGATAATTTTTGTTAGATCTTTGATGGTGAAATTATTTGTTGCTCGCGCGCGCATGTTGAGTTGTTCGATACCAAAATATACTGCATCAGTTTTAGCCTGAATTGCTGCTGCTAGCGCTTCAAATGATCCTACTGGCGCCATAATTTCGAGTTGGTTCATTACTTGTTCATTTTAGGGATAATTTTATAATATTTTGGATAGAAAAAGAAGTATTTTTTTGGTTACTAACTTTTTTAAATACGCTGAAAGTTGAACGATTATGCTTACACTTAATAAATATCACTCTTATAACTCAAATGATCTCTCTAAAGGGTGTGAAATGTGTGTACGTGGAGAAAAATTAGTTTTATTTGTGACTGGTGTGTGTCCGCGAAAGTGTTATTTTTGTCCTTTATCTGATGCAAAATATGGCAAAGATGTGAGTTTTGCAAATGAACGTTCGTTGAAATCCGCACAAGATCTTGTCAAAGAGGCAGAGTTAATGGATGCCAAAGGCGCAGGTATTACAGGTGGAGACCCACTTATTAAAATTGATAGAACATTAGATTATATTAAAAATCTTAAAGAACGGTTTGGAGTGCAGTTTCATATTCATCTTTATACTTCGTTTAATCTTGTCAGTGAGAAGGTGATGCAAATGCTTTATCAAGCAGGTCTTGATGAAATTCGTTTTCATCCCGATTTAGAGAGTAAAAATTTTTGGAAAAATGTGATTATTGCACGAAAATTTCCTTGGTTGATAGGTATTGAGGTACCAATAATCCCAACTAAGAAGCAGGAATTGTGCGAAATGATTGATTTTTTTTGTGATAAAGTTGATTTTATGAATCTTAATGAGTTAGAGAGGGCGGATAACGAGCTTTCTAAAACTGATGAGATGGGCTTTAAGTCTAAAGGTCAGTTTAGTTATGCGATACAGGGTTCAGTTGAGCTGGGATTAGAACTTATTGAATATGCGCATACAAAGAAAGCAACGCTTCCAATACATCTTTGTACGGCAAAACTTAAAGATGCCACACAACTTACAAAAAGACTAGAAAGGGAATCACATGGAATGAAACGAGATTTTGATCGAGTTGAGGATGATGGGCTTTTAGTACGCGGGGCGTTGTATTTGCCGGAATTAGTTCCTGGATTTGGATATCGTGTGAAGTTAGCAGAAGTTGAGAAAGAACCTTTTGTTGAGCAACTTCGGGATTTGATGAAGAAAATTCAGGACAGGGTATCTCTTAAAGAGAATGAATATTTTCTGGATATGGAGAAGCCACGGATCTTACTTGGCGTGAAGAATTTGCGTGTTCATAAAGTGTTCTTTCATTCATTGGGGCTTTTGACTGCGATTGTAAAAGAATTACCTACGGCGGATCAGTTGGAAATTGAAGTGGAGTTCTTAGCGTAAAATTTTGTTAATATTTTTGAAAAAGAAAGAGGCATTGTTTGCTTGTGGAAGTTTTTGATACGTGTATTCTCCTCGTTTCCGCTTTTCCATAGAGAAAATTCCTAAGAGTGCATCTGCTAAGGCGGTAAAAAATTGAACTTAACACCTATTTCACGAACTCAATGCGGGAAATAGTCTCTACTGGGGAGTTTCGCGAAATGTTTATGCTGTGAATAGTTGTAATGGTCTTATGGATGTTGATCCAATAATTCGTTTGCAGCAGGAATTGGTCTTAAGAGGTTATTCGCCAAAAACCAAAATGAAGTATCAAGAGGTTGTACGTAAATATCTAACCTCAAAAAATTCTGTGAGGGATTATCTTCTCTCTCAATCGAACAAAAGTAGATCAACAATAAGAGGAACGTATTTTGCGCTTCGATTCTATTATCAATATATTCTCCAGCAGGATTTCAAAGAACAAATTCCTCTAGCAAAGAAAGAACAAAAACTCCCCACTGTGTTAAGTAAGGAAGCGATTCAGAAAATGTTATCGGTAACGATACACCCCCGGCACAAACTGATCATCTGTTTACTGTATTATGCTGGTCTTAGGTTGAATGAAGTATTAAATTTAAAATGGAGTGACATTGATTTTGATCGAGTGACCATACATATCAAACAAGGCAAGGGAAGTAAAGATCGAATTGTTTTTCTTCATGAAAAGCTTAAAGAAGCACTTCTCTCTATTGGAATCAACAAGCAAGGATTAATTCTCATTTCAGAAAGAGGGAACCCCTATGATGAGCGTACGGTACAAAAAATCATCCAAAATGCTTGTGTAAAAGCAGAAATTAAAACGAGAGCAACCCCACATACTCTACGCCACAGTTTCGCAACCCATCTTCTTGAAGCAGGTGTTGATATTCGTTATATTCAGGAATTACTTGGGCATAAGGATTTGAAAACAACACAGATTTATACACATGTTGCAAACAAGGAGATTAAGAATTTTGCCAAGTTGCTCTAAATTGAAGAAAAACCTAAGAGAAGTGGTGATATTACCTGGGGTTTAGATTGTGAATAGGAAAAATATTTTTGTCTAGTGACATTTTTCTCTCTGAAACTCACAAAAACTGTGGTTTTTGGCGAGGTTATCCTAGATGAAAAAAAAAGAGAATTCTAGAAAAAAGAGACTAATGAAAAAATTAGAAGAAAATGTCTTCTTTAGTAAAACGTATTTTTGGTCTTGCAACATCCGCTGCATAACCGATAGGGCATAGAGCAGTCGGAACGAGGTTAGAGGGTAAATGGAGTATTTTGCTGTATTCCTCTGCGTTAAAACCCTCCATGGGGCATGAATCAAAGCCAAGATATTTAGCACCATTAATTGCATTGGCAAGAGCAAGATAGACTTGTCGCTGTGCCCAGGATTTAGCCTGTTCATGTGAGAGTGATTGAGCAAATCCTTTCATCATATCAACATAACCCTGTGCTTGTGGATCAAGCATTTTTTCTAATTTGAGAATATTATGCATGATATCGGTATTAGCACAGAATACGAGCAAGTGAGAACAGGTAGTGATTTGTGGTTGGTTCCAAGAGAATGGTGCAAGCTTTTCTTTTGTTGCATGATCAGTGATAACTTTGATTTTCCAAGGTTGGATGTTAAATGATGATGGTGCAAGACGTATTAAATCAAGTAATTCATCTATTTTTTGTTGAGGGATTGGTTTTGTATCAAAAAATTTTGTTGCAAAACGGTTCTGTACGATATCTTTGAATTCCATAATGTTTTGGGGGTAATGTTTGTTTATAAGAATTATGCAGATGAAGGGTGAGTGAAGATAAAGTGGGAGAGGTTGAATGATTAGTTGTTTTCTGATTTTTTGACATTATTAAAAAGTTCCTTCATCGTTTTGTTGAGCAGGGGATGGTAGGTGTTGGGAGCTATTTCTAACAATGGTGCTAAAACAAATTCTCGTTCGTGGAGTAAGGGGTGGGGGAGAATGAGTGCTTTTTGATTTATGACTTTATCTTGGTATAATAATAGGTCAAGATCAATGATGCGAGGAGCGTATTTTACAGTTCGAATTCTGCCTATTTTTTTTTCGATATCAAGAAGGAATGTTAGTAATTCTTCTGGAGATAATGTCGTTTGAACTTCAATAATTTGATTGAGATATAGTGGTTGGTCTGGGTTGTAAAGGGGTTGCGTTTCGTGGATTGAAGACGTGTTTACAATTTTACAATAAGATTGTATTAGATTGAGAGCTTGATAGAGATTTTTTTCTCTATTACCTACATTTGATCCCAATCCTATGAAAATTCCAACCATAAAATCGCCCCTAATATTACTTTATTATTTTAATGATGAATACGAGTTATATCAACAGCACAGTAGGTTACATTTTTGTGTTGCAGAGCTTGTGGTTTTTTGATGATGATTCTTACTTGAAGACATGGGAATTGTTGTAGGAGAAGTGTGGCAATGTTTTCGGCTATGGTTTCAATGAGTTTATGTTTGTGGGTTTCTACATAATTTTTAATGAGAGTGTGAACTTCTTCATAATTGATAGTTCTGGTGATAGAGTCAGTTATTGCAGCGTTTTTGATGTTAGTGTAGAGTTCAATGTCCATTGAGATCTCTTGCGAATTTTTTTGTTCATTCTTGGTAATGCCAATATGTACTTTAAATCTAGCATCGTGAAGGATTATCTTGTCGGGGATACTCTTTACTGATTCGATGTTTTTTGGGGAGATTTTATTTCCAGTCATGGTTAAAATAGTTTTACCATATAGGGGCCTTCTTTATGGTAGCCTAATTTATTTTTATAATATTCGCGTACACCGACGCCAGAAATGACAACCATTTTAGTTTTGCCGTTGTCACGTGCAATTTCTTCTGCTTTTTGCATGAGTCTTTGACCCCAACCACGATGTTGTACTGGTCCATCATCAGCAAGAGCAGTTGCAGTGCCATACACGTGAAGTTCTCTGATCAATGCGCTTGTTGAGGTGATTTCTGATCGGAGGTATTGTGTTGGGAAACGGAGACGAACAAACCCGACAAGAATATCGTTTTGTGTGTCTTGTGCACTGATGAAAAATTCTGTACCACTCGATGCTTCATATTGCACAATTTTTAGTTCTACTCTATCCCAATTAACTTTACGGCCCATGGGTTCTCGACAGCGAATACAGCGACATTCAACTTTATAGTTTTCAAAGAGATATTGCCGGAAGTTGGTCATCTCGACGCCGGCTGCCCATTGTTTTGTTGGAACGTCACGTTGAATACGCATGATGCGGCAGTATTCTGGCACGATTTTTTTGAATTCGAGAATACGTTCTGCTGCTTCTTGTGCTCCTATTGGGGTGAATTTACCTTGTTCATATTGATAGTAGAGAGCAGTACCTTTACTAACCATACAAGGATAAATTTTTAGCATGTCAGGGCGATAATCAGGATTAGTAAAGAGCTGTTTCATTCCTTCAATGTCACGCTGT
This sequence comes from Candidatus Woesearchaeota archaeon, assembly GCA_023265685.1. GTDB lineage: Archaea > Nanobdellota > Nanobdellia > Woesearchaeales > GW2011-AR9 > JACPIK01. Next base: position 15,288 of record JAHFSP010000004.1, read on the forward strand.
TTGTCTGTGAGAGGAAGACCAGGCATGTAATGACCAGTAATTTTAAATCCGAGATCTTTGAGAACTTGAATGGAAGTTATAGTATCTTGAGCAGTGTGGCCACGATGAACATATTTGAGAACATCATCGTACACACTTTGAATTCCTAACTCAACCCGTGTACAACCCAATTTGAGCATTTCGTTGCCGTGGTTGAATAATCCCCAATCGGGTTTGGTTTCAATACATAAACCGATACATCTCACTTTTGCAGTTTCATTGCGTTCTTGTTCGTGTTCTAGAGTGCAGGTGCCTTTGAGTGTGAGGATGTGTTGTTGAACTCGATTAGTTCGCTCTTGGTCAAGGTGTGATGACATGGGTAACTCGAAGAAGTCTTTGAATTTTTTATAGTTGAATTGGTCTTTGTCAAAGAAGAGTTCGCTAAAATCGTTGAGCGCTTTGAATGTGTATTTAATAAAATTTTCTTGATATTTTTGTTCCATTGCAGGAAATGTGCCACCTTGTACGATGATTTCTACTTTTTCAAAATTATGACCAAGTAGAAGATATTGTTCAAGACGATTAAAGACGATTAAGTAAGGGTCATAATTATTACGCATGGCGCGCATAGTGGAGGGTTCTTTACCCGTATACGACATAGGCACGTCACCAAAAAAACTTCCTGGACCACCAGGGCAATAAGTACATTTTCCATGTGGACACGGAGCTGGCGCGGTCATCATTGCTAATGGTGCAACACCGGAGATACTTCTCACAGGTTTGGTGAGAAGTTGGGATTTGACATTGTCGATTTGATCTTCGGGGATGTTAAGAAGAATTTCGATATTAGTGGGTGTGCGTTTTAGATGGTGTTTGAGAGCAAGATCTCTTTTGAGTTTACTTAGTTCAGGCTCCGTGTGTTTTTTTGTTTTGAGGTGAGTGAGGAGCTCTAGGTAAAACGCGTTCATGAGTTGTTGGAAGAGCAGTTTTTTAAGAATGTTATGGAGAGAATTAGATTTTTTTGTGGATTATTTTTTCTGGATTTATTCTTTTTTTCTTTATTCTCGTTTCTTTATTCTTTCTTACTCCTATACAAATAACCACCAATGGTGATAATGAGAATGGCGAATATTGCTAGGTTATTCCATTCAGGTGCAAGTGCAGGATTGCTTCCGATAGTAATAATACGGGTTTCTATCGAGCCTTGTGCATTTAGGTTGTTGAATGCATCAAATGTGTGGGCGTAGCTGCCGTTGTTTAATTCGTTGGTGGTGTTTTTGGATTGGTTGATAAAAACGTACCATTGGGTTTGATTGTATCGTTCGATGTTGGAGGTGAATTCTTGGTAGATTTCTTGATTGGAAAGGCTACGGTTCCATACGTGGACCTCGTCAACGAGTCCATCGTAAAATTGTGTGCCAGCCCAGCTGTTTGTACCAAGGTAAAATGGTGCTGGATCGTCGGCCATTCTGGATACAATGGTTGCAGTGTTGTTCTCAAGATTTCCGTCGACGAACACGGAAAAGTTGCCATCAAAACGAAATGCAACATGATACCAGCGGTTGTTGCTGAGTACGCTTCGGGTGTATATATCGCCAAAGGTACTCCCGTTGCCTATGAGAAATTTAAGCTGTCCTGAACTTCCCCCACAACTCTGACCTTCATAAATTGCAAAACCTTTGGTTGTAGTAAGATCACCTTTACCAAGTATCCCTGCACAGTTTTTGGTAGTATCACGTTTCATCCACAACGAGGCAGTGAGGTTGCGCCCTGTGAGATTAATGTTGTTGGAGATATTGAGATAGTCATCAACACCATCAAAGTCGAAGGCACTTTCATAGCGTCCAGAAAGAGTGTAATTAGTGACGTTTGTGGATACTGAGGTGAGGTTGTAAATGCTGCTGTCTGCAACGTACGAACTATTCTCAAATAAACTACTACGGTTGTTTAAATTGAGCAAGAGAATTAACGAATGACTGTAATAATCGTAGCTAGTTGGTGATGAGGCGTTCCAACTAAACGTTAATTTTCGAAGAGCTGGCTCAACTATTGAGATGTTAATCTGAAATGTTTTGTTGATATTGAGGTAAGTATTGTGTGGGGATGTGGGGTTTTCATAGGTTATTAGGGGTGATGCGAGAGCACTGTACGTGTAACAAAGTACTAATAGGGTGAGAACTGTCCAAAACCTCTTTTTTATCATCTATGGATCGGATAAGCAAAATTGGTTATATAAATATTTCTTAGATGGTCTTTTAGGAAAATCTTATTAAATCTTGGAGCAAGTAAGACCCTATGAAATCTATCGCAGTTATTGGTACTGGGATTATGGGCCATGGGATTGCCACCAATTTCCTTGCTAAAGGGTACAACGTTTTTGTGTGGAATAGGTCTGCTGTGAAAGTGGGTGATTTGGTTGCAAAGGGAGCAGTTAATTGTGCTTCTCCTTCTGAGGCGACTTTGAATGCGGATATTATCTTTGAAGTGACGGCAAATGATGAATCGTCGCGTGAAGTCTGGTGTGGTAAAAAAGGAATTCTTGCTGTTGCTAAGAGTTCACAATTTTTGATTACCTGTGCTACTCTTTCTCTATCTTGGACTGAGGAGTTAGTAACTCTTTGTTCTCAGAGAAAAATAGTGTTTTTTGATATGCCAATGACGGGAAGTCGTTTCGGTGCGGAATCTGGGCAACTTACATTATTAGTTGGTGGTAATGAGAAAAAATTAGAGATAATTCGTACTGACCTTAAAGCTATTGCTGCTGATGTTCTTTATTTTGGTAAAACTGGTAACGGTATGAAGTACAAACTAATACTCAATACTCTTCAGGCGATCCATCTTGCAGGATTTGGTGAGACGATGCGAATGGCTGAGGAGTTAAATTTGGATGTTACTAAAGTTGGAAATGCACTTGCGGAGAAACCAGGCGGAGTTGTGACAAAAATGGCTTGGAGAGATTATCAAGTTGAACCAGTAAAGGTTAATTTTTCTGTTGAGTTGATTACTAAAGATTTGAAATATATGCAGCAAGCAAATGAAAGAGCTAGCCCATTATTAGATGCAGCGTTGAAAGTGTACCAAGGTGCTGTGAAGAAAGGCTATGGGAAAAATGATTGGACGAAAATTAACAAAGTGGAATAGGATAGGTAAAGGAAACCTTTATAAACCAACCCTAAATCTACTCAGAACATGGCAAAGCGTATCGGTTCTTCAATGCGTAAAACTCGCTATAAGCTCAAGAAACACTATCGTAGCCGCGGTAAGTTGTCGTTGAGTCGTTATTTTCAAGAGTTTGCTCAAGGAGATAAAGTAAATTTGATTATTAATTCAAGTGTTGTTACAGGACGGTTTTATCCTCGATTTCATGGACTAACTGGAACAGTTACTGGTGTCATGAAAGGCGCTTGTTATGAAGTTGTTATCAACGATAAGAACAAACAAAAAACGTTCTATATCCATCCAATTCATCTTAGTAAATAAATTAAATATGCACACAATGGTAAATCCACAATTTATTGAAGAGAAACCCGTGAGTATTTCTGAGGTAAAAGAGATTCTTGCCCATGCTGAGAAGCGTGATAGTGCGTTAGGATATCGTGCTACTCGTACCAAAGATTTTATTGAAGGATTATCAACAGTTCTTAGTAAATCTCAACGTGAAGAACTTTCTAAAAAACTTTCTGATCTTAATCTTACTCGCCTACGTGACGAACATATCATTAAAATTCTTGACTTCTGCCCAGCAACGATGGGGGAACTTAAAGCAGTTCTTGCTGCGTATCCTCTGAGTATGCCTAAGTCAGATCAAGAAGCAATTGTCCAAGCCGTTAAAGAGTGTATGTAAGAACGGCCCTGCTGCCTGTTTTGGTAGCTTGAGTTAGCTTAGCTTTTATTCTATGAGAGGAACCTTTATTAACTCGGCTTTATTTCTCAGCTGTATGGAACAGCCACAAAAAAGTGAGAAAGAAGATCAAGCAATTGTACTTGATTTTCTGCCACACGGCTATCCTTTTGAACAGGCAGCTATGAAAACGCCTATTGTACAAGCTTTAGGTACGGCTCATTTAAGTTTATTAGAATTAATTCCTAAGAAAGGCATTTTCTTACAGCCTCATCAAGAAGTGTACATTGGTGAAGGAAAGCGTGAAGAGATCCATCATATTAAAGGTCGGATTCCTGCAGATAAGTTAACCACGACTGCTCATACGGAGTTGCATCATGCTGTGGAGAAAATGGTTAATGATGACGAAGCACGTTTTATTACATTCTTTAACAAGGCACAACCTCTTTCGATGCGTATGCACCAGCTAGAATTGTTGCCAGGTCTTGGTAAAAAACACATGTGGGAGATTATTGAAGCACGTAAAGCTCGACCATTCGCAAGTTTTGCAGATTTGAAAGAGCGCGTTAAATTATTGCCTGATCCAACCCAGACAGTTGTCAAACGTATTTTATCTGAGATTGAAGGTAAAGAGAAATACATGTTATTTGTGAAGTAGGGATTTGTTAATTTCTGATCTGAATTTAAAAACCAACGCGTCCGTAATCCGTTTCACATTTAAGAACAACTTCTAATCCACGTACTGCCTCAATGGTGTTAGTAGGAGCACGTATAGTTAGAACAGGTTGACTAAGCATAGGAGCGACAATTTTCACACCCTGAATATCTCCCAACGCATTTCTAACTTGTTCAGGAATGATGCCGTAAGGTGCTTGGGATGAACTTTTATAGCGAACATAAATAACCTGTTCTTGATTAGGATCATACATGTATCGAATTGTTAATATCCTCTTTAAGAATTTATCTCTTTTTTAGGTCCTATACTGCGGAGGTTGTGTGCGATACTTTTCAAACGTAGGGAACATACTTTCTAATTTCATATCTGTGCGACGTCGGGTTTCGTATTCATCAGGAGTATGACCACATTCATGGAGATCGACTTCCATTTTGAACTTGTCAGTGAGGTCTTCACGTAGATGGACTTGACCAGTTCCACGATAGGTGAAACCATAGAGGCCTTGGTTGCCTTCATGAGGGAAATGGCACACATGTGCCGGTGCCGTAAATTTAAGCGTGTCACGGCGTTCTTTTTCAACACGTGTAGATTCATGGTGAGGTTGTGTGTAGCTGGTGGGAAGCAAACGTTCACGTTCTTGTTGATGTTGATACGAGATCGAAGCAAGGGGTGCGAAGAGTGAGAGAATGTAGGGTGAGAAGGAAGAGTTGTACTCGTTGTATTCTGAGACATCTTGGGACATAGTCTTTTCAGAAGGAATTTTTAAATTTAAATTTTATGGGAAAGATTGAGACATAAATGTCAAGAAGTGAATGTGATACATAGGGTTGAGAGAGAAACAAGATTACCAGGAATTACCACTGGAATTTCCAGCGTTGGGAGTTCTTTTTTTCTTCAACTAAGGTATCCATACCAGCATTTTGCGCCAATTTAAGATATTCTTTGCAGATCATTTTGAGACGTAGACCATTGATATCAACGTCATTTTGGAGGGCTTCGTAGAGATCAATGAGTTGATCGAGTTCTCGGCCTTGAGCGTGAAGATTGATTTTAAGAATGTTTTCTTTGGCGACATGGCGCTCTTTTTCAAGATCTTCGAGCTTGTTAAGCTTGACAATTATTGCTTTCGTATCAGCGTGCCACTCTTGAAGACAACTACGAATCGCATCAAGATCTTCAAGAATATCTACTTTAGGTTGTGCTTGCGGTGTTTTGAAGAGTTTTTGCCACCATTTGCGCTCGTAGAGTTTAGGCATAGCTGAAGGATTGTTTTTTGAGATATAAAGGTTTTGTATGGGTAATTTCAACCTGTTGAATTCTGAAATTATTTCGCTAACCACATCAAAAATGTTTAAATAGTATTTGAGATGTATTTTTTCTATGCCAAAATTTCGAGCTCCTAAGAAATATGGAGAGTATCAGCAGAAGATTTGTGGGTTTTGTCCAAAAATTGCGACAACCAAGAATGAACAGGGGTTAGAAGTTTGTGTTTATCATGTAAAACAAGTCATGGATGATATTAAGTGTTTGTGTGGTCGCTGGTTGGAGATTCGAAGTGGGAAATTTGGTGCGTTCTTTAATTGTATTAATTGTGGTAATATTAATTATACTAAAGCTATGGAAATGAAAGAGGTTATGATTGCAAAGCAAGAGAAAGTAAAAACTTCTACTATTTTGTTACATTCTATCGAACAAACGTCCACACAACCAACTGGTTATCTTTCTTCATTGACTGCGTCTTCGGGGAAGGTACAGAATAAACCTGCAGTAAAACCGGTCAGGCGAGTGATGACTGCGGATGATGACGATGATGATAGTCGTGTGACGACGATTTCTTCACGTGATGTTGATTATTTTTAGAAGGAGAGAGTTGGTAAATTATTGAAAATAGTTATGTTGATTAATTATCTGATTATGCTGCTCTTTCGAGAAGTCTTCCTAGTTTTTCTGCACCTTGTTTATCTAATTGGCCTACTTTTTTAAGAAATTGAGGGTTTGCTGCAGCAACAAACGGAAGACCACGATAGAGAGTGTGTTTTCCAGCAGCATCTTCGAAGCTTAAATCCATGCCAAATCCAACGAGCCAATGGTGACCAACGTTAATTGCGGCATGATAATCATACGATACGCCTTGGTGTGAATTTGTGAGTTGATATTGAGATTTTCCAGGTTTTTGAGCAAGACTAACCATACGTAGACTTTTTGGATGTCTTTGAGTATAGTACTGTAGAAGGTGATGTGCGGTTGCTCCTTCGTCAACAAGATCTTCAACGAGAAGGATATGACGGCTTTGAGGATTAATCATCGGTTCCTGGGAGATGTTGAGAGTTGAGCTTGCGTGAAGATGTTCACCATAGCGAGATACTTTGATTGAGTCTGGAGTGATATACATACCTTGGTCTTGTAAAGCCCACACAATTCGACCATGAGTTGGAGTTGCTCCATTAAGAACGTTGATGACCACAAGATCAGTTATTCCTCGGCTCTGATAATCATGATATAATGCACCCGAGAGTAAATCTAATTGCCGACTAATTTGTTCTTGAGAGATAACTACAGCTGCGAGATGGTCTGCAATTTTGTCAGCATCTAAAACGGCAATGGAATTTTGCCGCATATACCCTACAACATCGATATTGAGAAAACGAGTAAGATCGTAAGGGCTATACTCCATGTCTTTTGAAAATGAAAAGGATTTTTAAATTTTTGGATGGTGGAATGTTAAACTTATTAGGCACTAATTAGGTGGTACTTTTTAGGTAATTTTAAACTCCGTGAGAATTACTCGATAAGAATTATAAGAAAACCTTTAAAAAGATACACTTTAAAGTAGTAAATATGAATAAGAAAGGTATGGGATTAGCTATTGTTGCGGGAATTTTGGCGTTAACGATTTTGGCTATTTACATCATTGGAGTTGCGACACGTGAGTGTAATAATAATAAAGATTGTTCTGAAAATTCTTACTGTGGAAGTGATTATAGTTGTCATGAATATCCTTCCCAGATTATCGTTAAAGATTACAAATTTTTAGGGAGTTCGCTGATTTTAGGAATTTGTCTTATTATTGCGGCGTATGTGTATCGTTCCGGTAAGCTCCCTCCAATTAAAGAACCGATTAAGCATACGATTCACGAAGTGAAAGAGTTGTTGCCTAAAGATGAGGGTCATAGCAGTCATGAGCATGAACATCATTAGAATCAGTAGATAATTAGTATGAATGAGCTGGATAAAAAATGGGGTAAAAAACCCAAAAAATTCTTTGAAAGACTTATTGATCAACACAAATGCCTAATTTCTGGCACATTTGTTTTTGATTGTTTGTTAATTTTTTATAATTTTTAGAGACGTACTCTTCAAATTCTCGATCTATATCCATCTATACACCACCTCTATACTTCCTACTTTGTTTTTATCTTTTTTAAACACCTGTTTTTACTCATTTCTCCCATATTCCTAATCTCACAACAGGTATATAAAATTTCGTCATCACTGTGCTGAGTGACTTAGCGTTATTTGATAAAAGATTTTGAGCAGTGTTCAGGTGTTAGGAAAAAAACGAAAGATTTTGGTAAGATAAGAAATAGATGCAAAATCTATAAAAAGAGTTTCATAAAATAGAAAAATATGAATACAGATTCTGATCATTTCGTATTGGTTGATCATCTTAGAAAAATTTTGACACACAATGTACGTCTCTCTCTTGATACGGAAGTAATTCTCGTGTATGATGAAGAGTGTTCACTTAGCACAAAACTAGCTCAAGGATATAAAGAAATCGTTAAAGATTACCCACACAGGATTATTAAATTTGAAAGTTCGATGGGTGAAGAACTTAAAAAAGAATTTTTGAACGTGTCTAAGGGGATTACTGTAATTCTTGTTCAAACGACAAGCTTTCGTATTTCTGAGTATCGAATCCGTCTTGATCTTAATAACCAAGGGGCGTTTGTAATTGAACATAGTCATCTTAATTTGATTAAACCTGAGGAAGAGGAAACGTATCTGAAGTGTTTAACGTATGATCATGAACGATATAAGACCATTTGTGATCACGTAAGTCCTCTGCTTCGAAAAGCTGCTAGGGTGGAGGTCGTGTCTTTTGATGGTTCAGTTATGCGTTATGATGGGCCGTTTGACGAGATTTATTATAACATTGGCGATATTCAAAAGACGTTGGGGAGTTTTTACCCTATTGGAGAATTTTTCACTGAACTGCTTGATTTAAAAAAAGTGAATGGGACATTTCAGATTTACGCCTATCCTTCTATGCACCATGAAACTATTATTGAAACACCGTTTCACATTCATGTTCAGGAAGGATCTATTGTCTCGCATGATGGGCCACCACGCTTTGAAGAGATTATGGATTTAATTCAAACAGAGAATAGTGATCGAAGAGTTCCTCTTCGTGAGATGGGTTTTGGACTTAATAGATTTATTGGGAAGAAACGTCCGTTAGGATATGTAGGGTCGCATGAACGCCAATTAGGATTTCATGTCTCGTTAGGTTTGAAGCATGGAATTTATCGCAAGAAATTGCCTCATTCGGTTCAACAACGGTTTCATATTGATTTGTTTATTGATGTTATGAAAATTCTGATTGATGGCGTAATCGTATTTGAGAATGGCGAGTATAAACCGTTTTAATTTACATTTGAAATTCGCTGAGATTTCGCTGACGTTGGTTTTCTTTTAGAAGTTGGCTCTCTTTCAAGAGAAGTTGTAGATCAAAACTAAATTTACGTTTGATTAGTTCTTGAGCATATCGTAAGAGTAATTCTTTACTTGCAAACGTAACGGGTGGTTGTGAAAGGCTTTTTCGCGTGGCTTCGCGACAGACCCATACACCTAGTGGGAGGTTATATTCTTGCGTAATGAAACGTAGAGCAAGAACAGACCCTTGATGCTTATGCTCTTTGAGATTTTCAAGAATAGGTAACCGGCAGGCATAATATCCCCCGGCTGTCTCGTCTGCGTAATTGCTTCTTCCTTCATAACTTTCGTAATCTGTTGAATATTTATAACCCTCTTTTGACCAAGGGTTTGAATCTAACTCAAGATATGTTTCAAAAATTTCATAGCGAAAATTATCTGCGAGATAGAGGATTAAGTAATAATTACCCCATCCTCCTCCAAAGTAGGCTTGGTAATCTGTTTGAGGGTAATTTTTAATTTCTTTGATAAGTTGTTTGCCAATGGCATCATCAACGGCAGTAATTGACCAGCGTGTGGGAACAAGCTTGCGATTTTTTTTAAGCCCTAATGAACCTACCGAGAGAACTTTGTTAAGTGCTGATTCTTCAAAGCCATTGTTGTAAAGGGAAAGGAGGGCGTCTGATGCTTTAAGGTCAGTGTCATGTACAGCTCTTTCGAGATGTTGGTCTACTTTAACATTGCTCGTAATCTGAGCTTTGGCAACCTGTGCTTGAGGACCAAATGGGGTGACGTCACTTTCTGGTTTAAGATTGAGTTCTGGTTTTTTGAGGAGGTGGATCTCGAGCTCGGGGGTTTGTTTGGCCATACCAACTTCTTGGACAGTTTGGATGAAGCGATTTTGTAGTTGTTTGACGTTGCCTTGTGATCGTGAATTAACGAGACCGTAGCGTAAACTCGCAACAGAGCCAATAGCGAAGTTTCCTTTGCTCCAGAGTTTTGGTGAGTCATAGTATGAAGTATCACCAGAGAATTGTGGGCTAAGAATACCAACATTGACATTAGGATAATTGTATCGTCCGATAAATGGTGCGGGAGCAGAACCCTGGAAATCAGTCTTATATTCTTTATTTACTTTGAGATGAGGAATTTGTTCGATGTCTTTGTATTTTACACGTTGGATGTGCATTTATAGTTGGGAGAAGTACTGATTTAAATAATTAAGGGGGACTTGACTAGTGGAGTTTAGGTTATTTTTAGGTTAATTTACTTTCCCCATCGCCATCGTGGTTTTTCTCCGGTCTTATAACAAATCCAGATGAGAAGGCTTGTGAGGATAAGACACCAGATGATGAAGATAATGAATGTAAGAGGAGTTGGAGTATAACTTTGAATTAGATGAGTGAAGCGCACTGTGCTGATGACGTACGTAAGTATGAAGATGCCTAAAATTAACCAGCCTTGCCAGGTTGCGGGTGTCCATCCCCAGCCGTATGTTTTTGCTTTGAACCAGATTTTTTGCATTGTTTTTTACTCGTTTTATTCTTTTGCTAATATTCTTTTACTATTCTTTTACTAATTTTTCAACTTTCTGGACTAGTTCTGGTTGGATATAACTATTAACAGTAACGGTAAAATGTTGTTGCCATTCGCCCTTTTTCTTATCGAATTTCTTATGTCCAAGCGCTTGAGCAATAGAAAGATAGAGTTGGTTACGTTGTTGAGGGGTGATGTTTTTTTTGTGTGTAAGGAATTTTTCTACTTGGGAGGTGGCGTAATAGGAACGCACAATATGAGGATAGAATTCACATCCGCAGTATTTCATGAAGGCATTTTTGAAGTCAGCTTCGTTGATAGGGTGGCCTTGTTTTTCAAAGATAAAATCAGATGATTTTTTGTGTTTGATGAGATCTTTAAGTCGAGCGACATAGTTTATGGGGAAAATTTTGCTGATATTTATCGGAACTCCATCTTTTCCAAGATAATTAAATGAGACAGTGTTACCATCTATTTTAAGATCTTTTTTGGTAATAGTAGTAAGTCCTTTGTGACCATGTGTCCGATAATATATCTCATTGCCTACTCTCATATAGGTAGTGAGAAGAGTATACATGGGTAGAGCCATAGTATCTTTTTGGTTCTCAAGTGCTTTGGTTACATCGTTAAGTAAGCGAGGATAATATTTTGCAAACTCTTGGACTTTGTGATACTTGCGTGAGCGGTGTTGCTGGCGTTTGGTAATGGTGTATATATATGACCAGGTTCCACCACGGTTCTGGTAGAGAACGTCCCAGTGGTCATGTGAATCTTCATCATGAATCATAAGATGCGGTGAGAAGAGTGAGAAAGCTTTTTCTAATTTCTCGCCATTGGGAAGGATGTTTATTCGCGCACCTTGTTCGCGACCTTCAGATGAAAGTTGACCTTTGAGGAAATGTGAATCTATTGTGTCGATAAGGGTTGAAAGGCGATTGTGTGATTTGAAGAGTTTGACAACGTTGAGAAGTTGAGGGAATTGTTTTGATGATTTTTTCCAGCCGGATTTGGTCTTTTCATACGCTTGAAGATCTTTTACGTTGACTCTTATTGTACCTAATGTAGTTTGTGTTTTGGTTTTTGGCGTCTTTTCTTTTTTGGGAGGAGTCATTTTATCTTCTTCCCTCTGGTTTTGGGTGCTCGTGTCCAAGCCCTTTACGTTGATGAAGATCATTAATATGGTGTCGGCGTTCTTTACTAAATTTGGTGAGATCAAATTTAAATTCTTCAATCATAGAAGAAATGTGTTTTCCTCCTAAGAAATGAGGCATGATAACATAGGTTGCTCCTGCTTCATAAAGGTCTAGGGTTTCATCAATTTGATGGGAGATAACGGTAATGATCGTATTTTTATTGATTGATCGAATTTTACGAATAAGAAGAAGGTTAGTGTCTTTGGAAGGAATGGTGGAGATAGCCATTTTACATGATGAAAAATCAAGCTCATCTAATAATTCCATATCTTCAACGTCGCCATATTTACAGGAATAATTCATTTTTGTTAATTTTTCAATAATTGCAGGATCGTAATCTATAACGAGAAATTTTTTACCGATTTTTTCAACTGATTTGAGCACATCAAACCCGATGCGATTGTAACCAAAAAGTATGATGTCTGGTCTCTTTTCAATTTTAGATCCGAGCTCATCACATTTCTTACCTTTTTTTTCAAGTAAAGAGAGGAAAGGAGCTACTATCGGATAAATTTTGTTAGAGTATAAAACAAAATAGGAAGAGATTGTAATAGTGATGAGGCCAATGAATGTTACCATTGAAACTATCTCTTGATTGAGATGGCCAGTTTTGACACCTAACGATACGAGAACAAATGAAAACTCACTTACTTGAGCTATGGCAAGACCAGTAAGAAAACTATTACGTTTAGTATACCCTAGCAACGACATAATGATTATGACAATAAGAGGGTTACCTAGTAGGATGAAAAATGAGAGCATGAGAATAGGAATGATATACACAGAAAGATCGGCGAAGACCATCTGGGAACCCATGAGTACAAAAAACAAAACAATGAAAAAATCTCTTAACGGTCGGATTTTAGCGCTAATTTCCGGACTGTAAGGTGAGAAAGATAGGGTGATGCCAGCAAGGAGGGCACCTGCTTCTATGGATATGTTAAAATAGTAAAATAATGCTGCAAGACTAAAACACCAGCCAATGGAGAATAAGAGAAGGAATTCTTGAGAACGAGCAATTGTAGTTGTGAGACGAGGTAGGATAAGCCAGCTTAAGAGTGCGATGATAACGACGGCAGCAAAACTGTAGAGAATAGAAGGGCTGTTGGAAACGATGTCTGAAGAAGAAGTTGTAACGGGTAGAGTAGATAGAAAGATGAGAAGAATGATGGCAATGAGGTCTTGGACAACGAGAAAACCCATTGTAATGCGGGCGTAGAGGGTTTCTAATTCTTTTTTGTCTGAAAGTAATTTCATGACGATGATAGTACTACTAAATGTAAGGGCGATACCAATGTAGAGTGAGGTAATTGTGGAGAATCCAAGAAGAATGCAGATGCCAAAACCAGCAAGAGAGGTAAAGATAACTTGACCAAGACCACCAATAATTGATACTTTTCCTACTTCTTTAATGACTTTAGGATTAAGACCAAGGCCTACAATGAAAAGGAGAAAAGCTATTCCCATGTGCCCAAAGGCAAGAACGGTATCAGTTGAATGAACAAAATTAAATACTAAAGGACCTACAAGAATACCTGAAAGAATATAGCCTATTATGAGAGGTTGTTTGAGGAATTTGACTATACCTGAGACAACAAGGGTAATAGCAAAAAGGAGTGCAAACTCCACAAAAACATCGACAACCATTCACGTACCTCTTTTTGGCTGGAAAGAGGGATTTATAGTTTAAAAAGGCTTGGTTTCTTGAAGGTTTGGGGGAAAACTATTATGCAAAAAGAAAAATATTTTTTAGCCATCAACTTCTTTGTAATCTTTTTAATATCTTTTTTAATTGGAGGCTGTACAGAGCTTGCATTGATGCTCAAAGCTGCTGGTGTTGAATGTCTTGATCCCATGAATATGTTAATTGATGAGCTCGTTCAAAGATTTAGATAATACAAAGAAAAATGAAATATTCATCGCTGTTGTCGCTTCGCCTGATCAAACAAGACACGCCAGACATTAACAATAAAACTTGAGGGTAAATTGCCCTTGTTCGCAAGCAGACGTTGAATTATCTCGTTTTCTCGGTCTGTTTGTTCAATGGGTTGCGTAGTGGTTTGTTTTATTTTTCCTACTTTTTCCACTAATTCCATACGACGTTTTAGTTGTTGAAGAATATTGTTGTCTACTAAATCTATTTCTTTACGTACTGTTTCTACATTTTCCATACTCTCACCCTCTTTTGATTTTGTTATTATTTTTTAATTATTTTAATTCTGATAGCTGCTTTTCTTTATAAAAATGATGAGAATGAACAAGTTAAGTTAGAGAAGAAAAATAGAAGATTTACTCTAATCCTAACTCACGAACGAGTTGCTTGCATTTCTTTGGAGTGAGTCGTTCGAGAACTTTTACTGCTCTGATAATTCCTTCCATTTGTTCGACTTTTTCCTTTCTGTATCCCTCGCCGAGTCTTTTTGAATTGGCTCCATTTACGGTAGGTACCTGCCCTACAAGCCAGTAAAATAAACGTTGTTGGTCCGCAAGACCTCTTTCGTACTGAAGATTTGTAGGAGAACTTCCATTGACAACTCGTACTGTCTCTCTTTTTAATGCGCCATACCCTTCTGATCCAATTTGATGAACTCCCCAAATACTCACAAAAGCTTGAACACGTTGGGGAAGATCTATTTGAGAATCAATAACGCGTTGGACGTTTTCTTTGGTGAGGGGAGGTGGAACATAGGATGGTTGATCAGGTGAAAAACACTCAGTATAGGCGAGAGTTTTATCTGCCTCTTGAAGACCGAATAAATAACTCTTTGTAGTAAGATATGCCATTACTTTTTTAAAATTCTTGAGATATTTATCTTCATCTAAAATTCTTCCAAACTGGTCAACGATTCTAGGTAAGACTTGGTATGTAGGTGAAGAGGTAAATGAACCATCTGCTTCAATCAGACCTGCTAAATAGTTAAGTTCGACTATTCTGATATCTGAAGGTAGTCTTAGTGTAAGTGAAGTGCAAAACGAAAATAGGGTTGCACGTTGTTGATTTTGTATATCTGTGGATTGTTGAGCAAGATCGTAATTTGAAAGAATCCCGTGAGCCATCGATGCGAGTCGATTATAAAGTGTTCTGATTTCATTTTCATTTTGTGATGAACCTAATGCTGATTGTAACGGATTCCTAAATGTGATTAGATCGCAATCACGATACTCACAAAGGTCATTGATAGTCAAGTCCGTACTAGTTGGTTGATAGAGACTGAACTGTGAAACATGTTGATCAATTAGAGCTGTGAGGGTATTCATTTGGAACAAAAAACTCTGCTCTTTTTATAAAAAGGACGGTTATAGAAAAATTAGCTTAAGAGGTTATTCTTTTTCTGTTCATTCTTACTCATCATCTAAATCACTGTCTTTGTCTACTGGGTTAGTGAACGTTTTAAGATATATGTGAAGTTTTTCTCTCATTTCTTGTTTGTATTTTTCTTCAATGGATAATCTGTCAATTTCGGCATAGAAGTCTATTTCAGGAAGAGTGGTGAGATTGCTGGTAAAGACCCTTCTTTGATCTAAGATGTATCTTGTTACGAGATGAGCTTTTTTTGTGCCAAATTGTTTTGTGGCAGGGAATTTGGTGATGGCGTTAGCTCCTGCTTGCATGAGGTAACCTACTTCTTCACAGCGTCGCAGGTTTGTTCCGGCTATAATTTCTAGAGTTGGAAAGCGAATGCGTAGATGAGCAATCCATTCGAGATATTGGTCAACTGATGGGCCTTGAGTGAATGGTGTGCCTTTCACTGGTTTGAGAGCATAAATTGTTATTCGATCGAGTTGATGCTTTTCAATGAAATCAAAGAGGTATTGTATGTCATTAATGGTGTCTCCAAGACCAACGATAACAGCAATACTTTTCTTGAATCCTACGAGTTGAGAGAACATCGTATCGTATGGTGCGATTGGTTTGTTGGGGCATACATCTTTATGGATTTCTGGGTGAAGTGTTTCCATAGATGCACAAATGCCTTTAACGTAGGGACGGAAGAGTTCAAGTTGCGCGGGAGGAATAACACCAATATTGAGCCAAATTTTCTCACCATAAACGGCGCTGACGTTTTTGATGTATTCTAAAAGTTCTGATGCGGGCATCATGCCATAACCCCCAGTAAGAAATTCAATACGCCAATTAAATATTTTACAAAAGAAAGCTTCGAGCAAGGCTGACCCAATAGATCGTTTGGAATCAGGTGCGTGTTGTACTTTATGGTGTTGAGTTGAACGAAAACAAAAAGTACAGTCTCCAATAGAACAGTACCAACTTAAAAAAATACAACGTCCATACCAGGTTTTTCCGTTGAAGTTTTTTTGATAGATTTTTGACGCTTGATTTAGAAGTTTCTGGGTTTCTGGAGATAGAGAGATGTCTTGTGCATGAATGAAATGAGAAGAGTCGTAGAATTGGTGAGCGATCATGAGGTCTACGGATTAGTGATTATTTATAAAAATGGAGGAAGAATTTAAGATTTAAATAAACTCAGAAATCCTGAAACAAGAAAATCTATGATTTTCTGTTCAGAAAACTGATCTTTGTCAGTTTTCAAGAATCGCTTACCCATCGTTCGCTTCGCTCACTGTGCAGCACAAGAAATACAACAGCGATTGTATTTCTGTGCAGAAATGAGATCTCTTTCTCATTTCTTGCAAGCTGCGGGGTATTCGGCGATTTCTAAGAAACGGATTTCTGGTTATTACTCGCCCATATCGTTGCAGAGCAACGGGGTACAAGAAAATGCGAAACTACTCATTTTCTGCACAGAAAGGCGAAGTCTTTCTTGTATTAGACCCAGCGAGTAATAAAAGTGAAATCAGTGAGGTGAAATGAGTGAATAAGACTTATATTACTTTTATTATTCCACTATACATTCCCATCGAGCAGGTTAGCGTGAACGTACCTTGTTTGGTTGGTGTAAACTGATAATTCCCTCTGGAAAGGTCAGCACGTATACCTAATTCTTTTTGTACAATAGAACTACTGCATCCACGCAGTGATCCATCATTTTGTAAGATTACTGGTTCGTTGAGATTGAGCATTATATCTTTGTATTTATTTCCTGCTAGGCCAACATCAACGAGTTTACCTTCCACAGAGGAAGTATCTTTGACTATGTTTCCAGTTAATGGACCTTTAAAGTAAAGTGCCATACTAATTATGCTCACAATCAAGATTCCGATCATAGCCCACGTAAATTTATCCATAATATCACCTTTATCATGCCATATTTGTCTTATCGCATTTATCTGATTTCTTACAATTGTTGTACGATCTTGATTATTACTTTATAACCTAGAGCATTACTTTATATTTTCCAATCGCTTCGATTTCTTTCTTGACTTTAGCCATATCAAGTTTGCCTTCGTGATCGATAACAACTTTGCCGGTCTTGAAATCTGCTGTGCTTGAATTTACTCCAGGGACCTCACTTACAACATCTTCGATTAATATTTTGCATGATTGACAATGGGTCCCTTGTACAGTTATAGTTGTTTTTGTCATGTTTTTACCTCTTTATTACTGATTATTAAGATTATTTTAGGCTACATTTGATGCTAAATTTTTCTTATGGTATCACATTAAATGTTCCTGGACCAGCCATGCCCATGCCACAGGTAAATTGAATTTTGCCGGCTTTTTGAGGTGTGAATTTGACAGTAGTGGTAGTAGTTGTTGAGAGTCGCTGTGTAATTCCTAGTTGGGGGATGGCAATTACTTGAGTACATCCCGTTGCCTTTGTTCCATCAATACGCCATTCAACTGGTACGCCTTGCTTGAGGGTAAATTCTAAAGGTACATAGTCTATTCCTTCTACCGCCATTTCAATAGTTTGGATGCCATTTACTGTGGGCACACTAGGGGCACTAAGAGTGCCGTCTTGGCTAAATGTAATGCTTGCTCGTACGAGGGTGTAGCCTGAGGAAATACTTACCACGCCAAAGAAAATAACAACAACTGCGGCAATCGTCATGAAGTGGCGCTGGAATGATTTCTTTTTGATACTTGAGAGCGCACCAATTCCAATAAATGAAGGAAGCGTTCCAAGTGAGAATGTTAACATTGTAAGCATACCTATCCAGGGGTTTGCGGTACCCAAGACATAGAGTTGCAGTGCTTGCGTAAAGCCACAAGGGAGGAAAAATGTTGCTGCACCAACTAAAAATGAGGTAGTACCGTGTTTGGGAGTTTCATTTTCACTGCTTTTATGAATTTTATGCGCGATCCATTTTGGCATCTTAATTTTGACGTGATCGAGCCAAGGAATGATATGGAGCATCTGTACGCCAATAATGATCATCAATGAACTTACAACTATGGTAATTACTCCTGAGACTGCTGAAGAAAGGGTAATTAATGATCCAAGATAGCCAATGGCGGCACCAAAGAGAGTGTAAGAGAGGATTCTGCCTATATTAAAGAAAATATGTGGCCGGAAGCGTTGAAACGTTGTTAAGTTTGGGTGAGCTTCGTTGAATTTCGTTGAAAGCGCAAGAAGTAAACCACCCGATACTGCTAAACAGGTTGAGGTTGCAGCAATAAGTCCTAAAACAAAAATGAATCCATAACTCATGCTGTCTGTAACTGCTAATGCCGGAATGAATTTAAATTTTTGAAGAATTAAGTATATTCCAATTAAGATAAGTACTACTGCGCTAATTTCAAAGTAGCGTTTTGATTTTGAAGTTTCTGATTGTAGTTTACTGGATGATGATTTGTTGCCATCACTGCATTCAATATCATGAAGAGTATACCCCTTTTCTTGTACTGCCCGATGTAAAGATTGAGAGGGTACAGATTCGTCACACTCAACAACCGCTTGTTCTTTGACTTTATCAACATTGACGTGGTGCACACCGGAAACTTTCTGGAGAGCACGTTCTATGACAATCTCACAACTGGCACAATGCATGCCTTTAATGGAATAAGTACATTTTTTCATTTGGAGTTACCTTTTTTATCTTTTTTATTTATCTTTTTTATTTTTTGATTTTGGTGACGTTGATGAATGTGAGACTGATTTATCAACATTTTTTTTGTTAATATTTTCTTTAGAAAGAGCTTCTCTTTGAGGTAGTAATTTGGTTATCCAGACAAATGCAAGGATAGTAAGAGCGATCAAGAATAGTACAGCTATAACCATAAAAAACCAACCCCATCCCATACCAAATCCAAACCCGCCATACATCCCACATCCAGTTGATATTGTTTCATATGCCATGTTTTTTCCTCCCAAGATTTTTAGGTTTTATAGTTTTAGGTATTTAAGTTTGAGTTTTTAGAGTTTTTTTCTTTTTAATAATAATGCATTGGTTATAACACTTACTGAACTTAATGCCATGGCGCCTCCTGCAATAATGGGACTAAGCATCCATCCAGTAAATGGGTAGAGTACGCCTGCGGCAATAGGAATTCCAAGGATGTTGTAGAAGAGTGCCCAAAACATATTTTGTTTGATTTTGGTCATAGTTAGACGACTCAAGCGAATGGCGCGGGCTACATCAACAAGGCTATTTTTCATTAAGACAATGTTACCACTTTCCATAGCCACATCAGTTCCTGAACCCATGGCAATGCCAATATCTGCTTGTGCAAGTGCAGGTGCATCATTAATACCATCGCCGACCATCGCAACTTTTTTGCCGCCGCGCTGTAGTTTTTTTACGTAGCCTGCTTTGTCTTCAGGAAGAACTTGGGCAAAGAATTTTTCTATGCCAACTTTTGCTGCAATGGCTTTTGCGGTGCGCTCGTTATCACCTGTGATCATGTAGGGAATAATACCCATCTTTTTGAGAAGAGCAACAGCTTTTGGCGAATCTTCTTTTATTTCGTCAGCAACAGCAATAATTCCAATAAGACGACGACCTTCGGCCACCATCATTGCAGTCTTTCCTGCTTCTTCAAGAGCCGTTATTGTTGATTCAAATGGGGTTAATAATATGCCATTTTTTTTCATTAATGCAGTGTTACCGATCGAATAGTGTCGCGTACCAACACTTGCTTCTACGCCATATCCTGGAATGGTGTTGAATGTGCGCACCATTTGAAAAGTACATTTTTCATTCGTTGCTTTATTGACAATTGCCTCGGCTAATGGATGTTCTGATTTTTTCTCAATGCTGGCAGCAATAACGAGAAGGTCTTTTTCGCTAATTCCTTTAATGGGAACTATGTCAGTGACTTCAGGCTTGCCTTTGGTGAGCGTACCGGTTTTATCGAAGATGACGTATTTGAGTTTGTGTGCGGTTTCAAGTGCGTCACCGCCCTTGATTAGAATTCCGTGCTGTGCACCAAGGCCTGTTCCGACCATAATTGCAGTGGGTGTTGCGAGGCCAAGTGCACAAGGACAGGCAATCACTAATACTGCTACTGCGGCAATGACGGCAAAACTAGTCTGTGCGTTGGCAATAGAGAACCAGATGGTGAATGTGACGAGAGCGATGAATATGACGATGGGAACAAAATAGGCAGAGATCTGATCTGCAAAACGTTGAATGGGGGCTTTTTTAGTTTGCGCGTCTTCAATAAGCATGACTATTCTTGCAAGCGTGGTGTTGTTACCGACTTTGGTCGCTTTGAATGTGAAGTTGCCATGTTTGTTGATAGTTGAACCAATAACTTGATCACCATTCTTTTTTTCTACAGGAATACTTTCTCCGGTGACCATGCTTTCGTCAATGGATGAATTTCCGTTGGTAATTATACCATCAACGGGAATTTTCTCTCCAGGTTTGACTATGACCAGATCTCCTACAACTACGGTATCAATAGAAATTTGTTGTTCTTTGCCGTTACGAACAACGGTTGCAGTTTTGGCACCAAGTTTCATGAGTTTGGCTATTGCTTGGCTCGTTCTACCTTTTGCGAGAGCTTCAAGATATTTACCAAGAAGAACAAGGGTGATGAGTACTGCTGAGACTTCAAAATATTGATCTCCCATGGGATTAAACAAGACCACGTAGACAGAATAGAAATAGGCAGCACTTGTTCCTAATGCAATTAATGAATCCATGTTTGCGGATTTATTCTTGAGGGAAGCCCACGCACCTTGGTAAAAAATGCGGCCAACGTAAAATTGAACTGGTGTTGAGAGCACCAACAGAATCCAAAGACGATATGGAAGATCCATAAGGAGCATACCAATTAAAAGTGCAGGAACTGAGAAGATCGCACTCATGATAACTGTTTGTTTAAGTTTTTGAATTTCTTTCTTTTTGAGTTGTGCTTCGTTTTGGTGAGAAGACCCGTCAAAGACCATAGCTTCATAGCCTTTGCCTTTCACAGCGTGAATTAAATCATCTACTTTTGTTGATTTTTCATCAAATTCAACAGCTGCTTTTTCTGTGGAGTAGTTTACAACAGCTGATTTGACACCGGGAACTTTGGTGAGTGCTCTCGTAAGTAGGGTTGAGCAACTGGCACAGTGCATGCCTGAAATTTTAAGTGTGGTTTTTATCATTATGATTTTACCCCTACTGTTTTAAGTGCGAAAAAATAATGTCGTTTTTGTCTGATTTGTGTGAGTCCTACGTTTTCAAAGAGGACCCTAAATTCGTTCTTACTATTGATCTTCACATGCCCCGGCTCGAAGCGATGAAACAGTTGATGAATATTTTTGAATGAAAAATTGATGTCGCAGATTATTACTTTGCCCATTTTTTTTGTTACTCGTACGAGTTCTTGGAGTGCTTTTTGCTGATCATAATAATGATGGAACGCTTCTGTTGAGATAACATAATCAAAACTATTTTCTTTAAACGGTAAGTGGTGGACGTCTGCTTTTTGAATGGTTGCGTTCTCTTTGAGTTTAGCTTGAGCTACTTCGACCATCTGTTGAGAATAATCAATACCATGCAAATCTTTATGGCTTCGTTTAGAAAGTTCTAGAAGTAAATTACCCGTACCACAACTTACATCAAGTATGCTACCTTCTGTTTTGATTTCATGTAAAGCTGGTTTATAAAATTTCTTCATCCAAAATTGGGTTAGTCGCTTGTCGTACTTTGCTGCTCCATGGTCAAAAAAATGTTCATTTTCGTGCAAATTGTGTTCATGCATGATGATTGTGACCTCCATTTGAAGCGGGTTCTTGATGATAGTGATGATGTTTATGCTCTTGGAGAACATGTACGCAATATTGTGACATATGATTGTCAATGAGTTCTATTAATGGTTTGATGGTGTTTTGATTAAGGGAATAGATGCGTTGTTTACCTTGTGGTTCGACAAAAACCATCCCACATTGCTCAAGACGTTTAAGGTTGTGAGAGACCATGGTTTGTTCGAAACCGGTGGATTGACAGATTTGTGTTACGTTTTTTGGGCCGTTGCGAAGTGCGATGAGAATGACTAAGCGGTTGGGATTGGCTAGGGAACCAAAAAAGAGTTCATAGGTTTCCGGTTGGTGAATCATATATGAACAACATATCATATGATATTTAAATCTTGTGAAAGTAACGTGAACTACTAAAGTAAAGAAATTTGTGCAGAATTAGAAAAACTAGGTAGAGAAAGGGAAACTGGGCTAGCCGGTGGTGTATATTGGGGGGGAGCGACATCAGAAATATATGGTCCTTGTTGTCGCGGGCCGGCTAGCCCAATTCCCGTAACTATGTCTGTATTAACGAGTCTAACACCCTCACTCCCTCGTTCGTATTGACGATGAATTAGCGCAATTTGTTTTTCAGGAACTACATATTGGTCATTAGGTAGATCTGGAATATGTGAAAAGTATGCATCTTCTGCGAAACCGTGTTCTCCCCATCGTGTTACTCGAGGAACGCCTAATGTATTTTGGAATAAGTTATATCCATATGCAGTGAGTTTGATTTGACAGACATCAACGTTGACATGACTCTTGCCAATTTTACCGCTGTATGCTCGAGCGATAAGAGCAGCAGTGAGTGTTTTGGTACCTATTTCACCCAATTCTTCAAGACTAAGTGGACTAGTTCTTCCATACATGAAAAAGTCAGGGGGAATAAGTTCTGGGAGTTCTTGACGTACATTTCGTATATACTTACCGTCATTACCAAACTGTTGAATACGGGCGGTAGCTCGTTTTCCATCTACATCAACATGAGCATAACCCCCATCTTTACTCGTTCTCTCAATCAAAAATCTAGCAAAGGTTTCGTAGTCAGGTGTTGGTGTAAATTGAGGTTCCACTAAATCAGTAATAGCTTCCCCACTACGTAAAAGTTGAATAAGATTTTCGCCATCTACTGCAACCATAGCCCCAACTAACCCTTTTATCGAATGATTTTCTTCGCCAGCTAGTAATATAGCACCTTTGCTTGGGACAAAATGACCTTCTTGGATAAATGGGAGACAGTGAGCTAGATTATACTGAGTGTTTAATCGCACTAGATTTCTAAAAGTACGAGAGGGGGACATTCCCTCAAACTCTACTGCTACCAAATCACCTATCTCACCCATGATCAACTAGTATACAAATACCTATATTTATTCTTATCGGTTAGATTTTTTTATAATTATCCTAAAAATACGAAAAATTTATTAATAAATAAAAAAATATTATTGAAAATGGCTAAAGTTGATAACACTTTGATGTACTTACTTACCGAGAACGCACGAATGAGTCTTAAAGAGTTGGCACAAGAACTGCGTAAAAGCCCTCAAAGATTGAAGTACTCTATCTCTATTTTACAGAAAGAAAATTATTTACTCGAACCATACAGCGTGATTGATTATTCTTACTTTGGTTTGCTATTGTTTCGGGTTTATTTTAAAGGAGCATATGTGAGTGAAGCCGAAAAGACCAAAATTGTGGAGGAACTTAAGAGTAACCCGTTTATTGTGTCTGTTTATGAGCTTACGGGAGAATATGATTTGATCGCGGAGTTTGCTTCTCCTAACCCCTCTAAATTTAACAAGGAACTTAAGAAACTCACTAGGCAAATACCTACGTTGGATAACTACAAAATCTTACTTAACCTGGTTAGCCACCTTTCTCCAAAACATTACTTGACTAAAGATGAACGACTTCAAAACATCCATACAGAACGAATCGTGGGGGGCGATAGACCGCGCGAGGAGTTTGCGGCTAAAGAACTTGATGTAATGAGAGAACTTGTCCTTAAACCTACCATTCGGCTTACAGAGCTTTCCAAGAAGTCAGGATTGAATGTTAAAACTGCCAAATCAGTGGTGATTTCGTTGATGAAACGTAATATCCTTAAGGGATTTCGGTATGCAGTTAACTTTGAGAAGTTGGGTATAGCTAAGGCGCGGTTGTTTCTGCGGCTGCATAATCTTAGCCCAGAAAGAGAGGCACAATTGATGGAATATCTGCTACGCTGTGAGAATGTGGTAATGGTCCATAAAACAGTAGGAGATTGGGATTTAGAGATTGATGTGGAATCGTTTGATAAGAACAATACACGCATTATTCTGACTAAATTGCGCGAGGATTTTAAAGATCTTATTGAGAGGTCAACCGTGATGGAATTTTATAGTTATTACAAACATTCCTACCTTCCCATGAACGTGTTTGAAGATCAGAGCCTGAGTATTATTGGAACTATAGGGTAAAATTAACGATAATATTTGAAAATGGCTCTTTAACAAGAAGACGGGATTACTTTAGAAGGTTATTATTGGAATCGTTGTGATCATTTTTCTTGCTGCTGGCACGTTATTGTACCTAGGGCATGGCTTACAGGATGTGAGTTATCAGAGCTTGAATTCAAATTGATAGGAGTGTTGGGCTGCGTTCTTTTACACTTGAGGCAGAATTGACGTTACATAACCCCCCTGACCTTTCTGTACCTGTGCGAGAAGTGACTTATGATATTATTGAGAAAGGAAGTGGCGAGATTAAACATTATCTGATAAAGGCTACACCCCCAAAATTAGGTGCACTCTTGGACTAAGAGAAACAATTTTTGAAGAATGAATGAAAAAAGATAAAATATTTATTTCATGCTATCTTCAAAATCTTGAGCACAGGTGCGTGAGCAAAATGAGTAAGGTTCCCCTTCAATTTCTTTATTGACTCTTTTTTCTTCAGAGATGGATGCACCACATTCAGCACATTCTTTAGCTTCTTCTTCATCAAGGTAGCCACGCATAAATCCATCTTCTTGAGATGAAATTTCATCTTCTTCTACGCTTACTTCTTCTTCGTTAACTTCATCTGATTCTGAGTCATATTCATTATCTTTCATGGGTATATTCCTCTTGTGATCTCTTTTTAAGCTTTTTCCTTATGGTATATATACATCTGCCTGATTTGAGAGTTGTTAGGCCTGTCTTAAATTGATTTCCCTTTCTAAGAGCAACAACCTGAGAGCTATTAATTAGGATTGTAGTATGCTTCTTTAATGAGGCGTTTGATCCTATTGATGGATCGCTCCCAAGAATAAGAATAGACAATAGTACGCCGGGCGTTATTTCCTAAATAAGCTCGAGTGTTTGGTTGGGTGCGTAATTTTTCTAATTTTGCGGCTAAAAATGTTGAATTTGATGCAGGGAAAAAAACGCCATTATGGTCTTTGTTAATGTAATGAGCTATGAACCCAACCTTTGTTGCGAGAACGGGAAGACCGACAGACATGGCTTCAAGAGTTGCAAGAGATGTTGTTTCGGTAAGAGAAGGCATCACAAATATATCCATGGCTTGTAGATAATCTTGTACGTTAGAAACGAAACCGGTCACCACGCAATTGGCGGGAAATTCTAAAAGTCTTTTTTGATGTAAAGAGCCATCGCCTACCAGAAGTAAGACTAATTCTTCAGGTTGATTTAATTTTGAAAAAGCATCTAGAAGAATTTCAATGTTTTTCTCACTTGAGATTCTCCCTACGTATCCCACTACAAATTTCGTTGGATCGATGCCTACTTTCTTTTTTGCTGCGATTTTGTCAATAACTGGTTTGAACCTAACAATATCAATTCCTAATTTAGCAATGTACATTGGTGTTCTAACTCCTTTAGAGTTATACACGACTTGAAGATCTTTATAGGGGATAAGAAGACGGTGGGCACGATTATAACATAGAACAGAAATACGAAGGAAAAAAAAACGTACTAGAGGTTGAAGGACTTTGGAGAAAAATGTAGGGAAGGCTTCCCAAGGGATTACATGAGTATACACTACGCATTTTTTGTCATATTTGTGAGCATACCAAATAGCAAAATAACTTATCAACCCAGGTCCTTGTACAAAAACACATTCAGTATTTTGTATTGCTTGTTTAAGGAGCCGGAAATTGTGTGTTGAGAATTGGAGATTTGGATATCCTGAGAGGGAAAAAATACGAGAGGGACGAAGAAAAGTTACGGGATACGTTGATGCTGGTCGTGTGCCAAGATCAGGAACAAGTAGTGAGATAGAGAATTCTTCATGAGCACGACGCATGAATTCTTCTATGAAGCGTAACGTGCCATCTACTTTAGGATAATAGGTGTCAGCAACGATAAGGAGCTTTGGTTTGGAGATCATGGTAGCTTGAGATTTTTGGTCAGTAAGTGATGGGGTTGTTGGTGAGGATTTTTAGATTAACGAATTCATTAACGAATTCGAAAAAAGTGTTCGCCAAAACGTTTGCTAATCTTGAATCCGTCTTTGATAGCACGGTAGAGTAATAAGATGAATGGATAGGCGACATGTAATTTTTGTGAACGAAATGTTTTGAGTGCAGCGAGTTTGGTTTTAAATGTAGATGAGATGTCAACATATAATGAAGGGTAGCGAGTCTGTAATGAGATTGGATTCCAAATAGAATAAATGTAGAGTTCAGGTTTGGTTGGGAAGGAACATTTTTCCCATACTTCCAGGGTAATAGCGTAGACCGACTTATGATCTGGATGAGGATCTTCAGGGCTATGGGTGAAGATTTTGGTGGGTTTTTCTTTTTCAATGAGTTGAAGAAGTTGAGTGTCTATTTGTTTGTCTTTATATTCTTCAAGAAATTTAAATTCTTTGAGATCATAGATTATAGTTTGACTTTTAAGAATTTTACAGGCCTCGAGCGTTTCTTTAGTACGAATTTTTTGAATTATTCCTTCCTTAAGCCAGGGATGAGATTTTTCTCCATATGAAAAAACAATAGCAATTACTTTTTTTCCTTGTTGAGTATATTGTTTAATGGTGCCACCAGCACCAATAACAAAATCATCTGAATGGGCACTACAAACAAGAATTGTTTCTACTTTTTTCATTGTAGGTAGAAAAGAAAATGAGATATAAGAAGGTTTGGATTCTATCTGAGGTATTGGGCTTCTAATGCTTTTGCAGTACGAGACGCTTTTGCTTTTGACATAAACCCTACATTCATAGTACCTTGCATACATTGATAACCCTCATTTGTGTTGGTGAAGTTAGCACCTATTGCTACAAAGAATTGGCCATGATCCATTTCACGCAATGAAACAACACCGAGATGATCACCATTGGGAAATATTTCTGTAATATCAGAACATTCTCTCCCTGATTGGTTAGTTCTTTCTAGGTTAGGTCCTTTTGATTGACTAAGTGCAATACGGGGTGGGGCTAAATTAGTTCGTAAATCATGGATTGCCATGTACAATGGATTTATGTTTCTTGCAGATGCTTGAGGACCTTGAAGAAAAACAGCATATCCACCACTGATACTCATTCGACTCGCATCTTGGCGAGGGTCTAATTCAAGATATAAGGTTAATGTAGTCTCGCGATTAATTACATTGTAGATAACACTTCCTGCTTTTACGTGATTTGAGACTAAAATAGTATAATCTTGAGCATCAGGAAAATCGGGACCATTGAGATCATCAGCCCGTAGAAAATCTTGAAGTACACCGTTAACATTTGAAAGCAGGTGAGTCATATGTAATCTTGTGGACTTGTATGTAGTGGTATATAAAGTCTATGGATCTAATTGAGAGCTATTTTTTTGTTCTTGACTACTGATGATTGACCATGATTAAATTTAAAAACACATCAACAATGGAAGAATACTATGAAAATACTCACTATTCATGCGGACTATATCGAATTTGAAGCAAAAAAGAAGGCATTTGCCAAAGCGGAAGAAGGAATTAAAGAGGGTAAACAACGCGTCGAAGAATGTCTTGTTGTGTTTAGTGCTGTTGAGAAGCGCGATGAAGTTGACCTTGCTGGAGTTGAAGCACGCTATTGTAAAGAAGTTGAGGATATTGCTGGGCAGGTTAAGGCTTCCAAGATAGTGTTATATCCCTATGCGCATCTTAGTAATGCGCTTGCTGCTCCTCAATTTGCAGAAGAATTTTTGAAAAAAGTAGAGAAGATGTTGAGTGGGAAATATAAAGTATTTCGAGCGCCGTTTGGATGGTATAAATCATTTACTGTATCTTGTAAGGGACATCCTCTTTCAGAATTAAGTCGCGAGTTTGGAC
Organism: Candidatus Woesearchaeota archaeon; assembly: GCA_023265685.1. Classification (GTDB taxonomy): domain Archaea; phylum Nanobdellota; class Nanobdellia; order Woesearchaeales; family GW2011-AR9; genus JACPIK01. The sequence goes on from JAHFSP010000004.1 coordinate 43,547, forward strand.
CAGAGAGTAAAGAAGAAAAGAAAAGTGAGACTGCTGGGTTGAAGCGTGAAGCGAAAGATGAATCGTTTGTCATGGAAGAAAAAAAGTTGGGATCTGCAGAGAAGGTGAGACTTTCTGCTGCACTTCTTAGTGCGGCGGTGTTACGTCGATTGTATCCTACTGCTAAAATGGGTGGATGTGGGTTTTATCAAGATCAAGCGTTTGTGGATATGTCTGGATTGAAGTTGAAGAATGAAGATTTGCCACGTATTGAAAAAGAAGTGGCGAAAGCAATTTCACAGGGAGCATCGTTTGCGAAAGTGGCGGTGAAAGAGGTTACTGGTACGCTTCAGCAGGAGATTGTACATGATCTGGGCACTAAGGCTAGCGGCTATAAACTCAATGATTTTACATTTACTTCTCAATATAAAGATCCTTTTGTGGGTTCTTTGAAGGAGATTGGCGCATTTAAGATTGTTCATTTAGCGAGTGCGTATTGGAAGAATAATGCCAATAATGAACAGTTGACACGTTTGTATGTTGTGGCGTTTGGGTCAGTTGGCGAGATGGAGAAATGGATGAAAGAGCGAGAAGATGCTGAGAATCGTTCACATTTGAAGATTGGTAAGGAAATGGGATTGTTCGTTGTTTCTGAGTTAGTAGGACCAGGTTTGCCATTGCTTGCACCCAGAGGGATGATTATTCGTCAGGAAATTATTAATTATTTATGGTCGTTACATAAGGATAAAGGCTATCAGCAAGTGTGGACTCCTCATATTGCTCGTGATTTATTATATAAGACGTCAGGTCATTGGGATAAGTTTGGTGATGAGTTGTTTAAGGTTAAAGGTAAAGTTGATGATTTTGTTTTAAAACCAATGAACTGCCCACACCATATGCAGATTTATGATGCATTTAATCATAGCTACAAAGACATGCCGGTGCGTTTCTTTGAGCCAGCAACAGTGTACCGTGATGAGAAGTCCGGACAATTGACTGGTTTAAGTCGTGTTCGGGCCATTACACAAGATGATGGACACTTGTTTTGTCGTGTTTCACAGATCACCCAAGAGGTAGGAACTATTGTTGGTGTGATTAGTGAATTTTATCACACGTTGGGAATGGATACAGATTATTGGGTTTCATTGTCTGTGCGTGGCGAGGACAAATCAAAATATTTAGGAACAGATGAAGTATGGAAGACGGCTGAGGCAGCTTTAGAGAAAGCCGCTAAGGAACACAAGTTGCCGTATAAGAAACGAGAAGGGGAAGCAGCATTCTACGGCCCTAAATTAGATTTTATGTTTAAAGATGCATTAGGCCGGGAGTGGCAACTCTCTACGATCCAGTGTGATTTTAATTTGCCTGAGCGGTTTAATTTATCGTATATGAATGAAGAAGGGAAGAAAGAGCGGCCTGTTGTTATTCATCGTGCAATTTCTGGATCTTTGGAACGGTTTATGTCTGTACTTATTGAGCATTTTGCAGGGAAGTTTCCTCTTTGGTTAAATCCTGTACAAGTGAAAGTTGTCACGGTCAATGATTCACATAAGGAGTTTGCTGCTTCTGTGGCTGGGTTACTGCGACGCCATGATCTACGTGTTGAAGTAGATGATCGTGTGGAGAGCATTGGCAAGAAGGTTCGTGACGCTCAGATGGAGAGAGTGAATTATATCGTCACCGTTGGTGATAAAGAAGTTACTGGTGGCGTATTGGCAGTGCGAAGTCGTCGCGGTGAAGTTCGATTTGATGTGCCTGTTGATGCGTTTGTGAAAGAGCTGTGTAAAGAGAGGGATGAGAGAAGAGTTTGACGTTATTTTTTTATTTTACTGACTACCATTGCTAATATAACTAAATGAAAGATTGCGCTACACATTATTTCAAATAGTGTTAAATATCTTGTAACATAACCAGATATCTGAAAATCTTCTTGTAAACCGGTATGGAAACTATAAAACATGAGTGAGCTATAATAAGTATTTTTTGTTAGTTCTTTTCCATCGAGATTTTTGTCCAAGAGGGTTATATGTCCAAAAATAGTGAATAAAACAGCAAAAAAGAAGATAATTTGCAGGGCAGATCCAATATAAGTAATGATCATTGCGGAGAGATTATTCGAATTCAGAAAATGCTTTATACCATCAAATACTAAAAAAAACATAATTCCAATAAAAGAGATTGTCATTAATGGACTAGAAGCTTGCGATCCTATTGTTAATTTAACCATCGAAGACAAAAATATTCCTATCAATAAGATTATGTTGATTATAAACAAAAGCTGGAGTGGTTTAGGGTAAGAGGAGTAGTGGACAGACAGATTAAGAATCATAAAAAAAATACATAAAAAAAGAGTTGTAACTAAAACTAGTTCATATTTAAAATAGTTTAAAATTGTAGAAATAAACAAACAAAGTAAGAAAATATAAAAACTCCAATTTTTAAAATAGTGAGGTATTATTTCCATCTTACACTAACTCTCCTTTAAACCCAACTTTCTCGGGGACTTTTATGTCATCGATGGGGTCGTTGCCGATGACGAGGCAGTCGATGGAGAGGCGGTGGACTTTGATGAGCTGGCGCCAGAATCGGATGTCGGATTTGGGGTATCCTGCTTCTTCGGCACTGAAGATGAAGTCGACAGGGAGTTTGTAGCGTTTGATGTAGAGAAGGATGGTGCGGGTGAATGAATTAGAGACGATGCCGATTTTTTTTCCTGCGACAACTGCTTTGTTCATGCGGGCGATAATTTCTTTATTGGCAAGATCTGTGGTGGTAATTTTTGGACCGAGAATATCATAGTATTCTTCAATGAGGTCAAAGTGTTTACATAGTTGGGCGGTGTCAAATCTTCCTTTTGAATTTTTACGTATACCGGCGTTGGTTGCTTCAAGTTCTATTTGGACTAAGGATAGTTCTTGTTTTTGTTGAATTGTGGACAAAACGTCATCGTAGATCTCATGATAAATAGAGGGATCGATGATTGTACCATCAAGATCAAAGAGATAGACATTTGTCATAATAGAGAGATAATTTTCATCGTATAAAAAAGTTCGGTGTCTCTAAACAATAGAGAAAGATGGTTAAATATTGTGAAAAGTCTATTTCGAACAAGAGAATACAAATTAAAATATAAGAATGTCACGATACTTCTTCCATCAAGGTTAAATAAGAAACGCCTCTTAATTGGAGTATAATCCATTGGGTTACGGATTTTTTTTTCATTGTCTAAATCTAAATTACTTTATAATCCTAAACTATTTTCAGGCTAAACTCTTTTATAGAAACCACTCATTAAAGACCCATGACACTCTACCTCATTGGTTTAGGATTACAAGATCAGAAAGATATCACTCTTAAAGGATTAGAAACGGTTAGGAGATGTAGTAAAATCTATGCAGAATCGTACACTTCTCTTTTACAATGCTCATTTGAAGATCTTGAAAGATTCTATGGAAAACAAATTATCGTTGCAAATCGTCAAATGTCTGAACAGGGCGATCTTAAAATTATTGAGGAAGCTAAACATCAAGATGTTGCTTTCTTAATTATAGGGGATCCATTTTCAGCAACCACACACGTGGAATTATTTCGTCTTGCAAAAGAACAGCAGGTAGAGGTAAAAGTCATCCACAACGCATCTATTCTCACCTCAGTAGGTATCGTAGGGCTTCAACTCTATAAATATGGAAGAATTGCCTCAATTCCGTTTATTGAAGATCATCCTCATCTTGAAACACCGTATCGGCTTTTACAACAAAATCAATATCTGGATATGCATACACTCTTTCTTCTTGATCTTAAACCAGAAGAAAAACGGTTCATGACAATTCCCCAAGCATTAGAGATTCTTGAAGGTATTGAACTACGAAAAAAAGAAAATCTCATTAAATCTACTATGATTGTGGTTGGTTGTGCCCGCCTAGGATGGGACAATTACAAAATCAAAGCTGGAACTATTGATGAGGTTAAGAAGTTTGATTTTGGTCCACCACCTCACTGCTTGATTATTCCTTCTAAACTACATTTCGTTGAAGACGAAATGATCCAAATGTGGAAATGAAATCAAATAGAAAGTAACTACTTTTTTCTATAAAACCATAAAATGATCCCTCGACCAATTACTCAAAAAAATATAGACCATATTTTTAGAGATATATCGGCAACCGAGGAAGTTTCATTTTTTCAAAACCGTCCAACCAGTGATCAAGCAGGTTTCTATCTCCACCGTCTTGCAACTCGACCTGCATTAGCAAGTATTGTTACAAATATACTCAACACCTATCTTCAACGAGCAGCTACCATCGTTGAGTTTGGCTCGGGTGCACAAGGTAGTTTGTATAACCTTCTCGTTCCAGAGGCTCTAAAAGAAAACTACCACCAATATGATATTAATCCCCATTTTGTAGAATTTAATCAACAGTTTACATTCGAATTACACATGCCAAAACAACCTCAAAAACAAAAAGACCTAGACACTCAAAAACCATTCATTGCAGTAGGTAATATTTATGAAATGCCGTTAGCAGATCAATCTCAAGATGCAGTAGTTGGCTTAAGTTCATGGGATAGTATTATTGACTTTGAACAATCTTTTCGAGAAGTACAACGAGTTCTCAAATTAGGTGGATTTTTTATTCATTTTCAAGATATACGTCCAGCTGATGCACCATTGATTAAAGTCGAAGTAGAAAAACGAAAACAAAAAAGTGCTTCGCCTGTTCAAGCAATATATTTTATAGAGAATTCTGAACAAAGTGTGTTTCGAGTTGAAAATCACGTACTCTACGCTTTGGAATCCTGCGATGATTCTTTTGAATTACTTCCGTTAAGCAGATATCTTACAAATCATCTGGCGCGAGTTGCACAAGGACAAGGACTACGAGTTAATATCAATGAAAGAATAACTTATGCCATCACAAGTTCATGCCGTGATTATTATAACGGTTACAAGGTAATAAATGTAGATCATCCTCAGGGAAATATATTTATCAGTGAACCGGGCTTAGCACTTTCGATCAAAAAAGATCCTCAATACGAAGCGAGTGTTCTTCCATTACAAAGAAAAAGAATATTCACTCAAGCAACCATTGATGTAATTGTGGCACAAAAAGGGTTATAAGTACCATTTTATCTCATTGATTTCATCCTTGATGCCTAGCAATCTTAAAATCATTCATCACTTCCCACGTCGCTAGTGCATCAAGTGACCCCACAGGCACGTTTCTACCAGCAACAGAAGAAATCCACGATTGCGTCTGTGTAACATCACGAGAAGTAAACATTCCTTTCAAATATCGCTTTAAATTTATCTCAGCTGGAACAAAGGGATGAGGATATCGATGCATCGCCTGTCCAAATAAAACTGGCCCTGCAATTGCTCTCTCAAGATCTTTTCCAAAAACATACACCTCTGGTTGCGGATGAAGTATTTCTTCACGTTCCTCTGCTCCTAACAACGCAAACCGTTCTTGATGTAATTTTTCTAATTCCATCACTTCATCAATTTTAATTAGTAGTCGTGTTCGACGATCAGGATCTTGAAAATCAACAAAACAATAGGATTCATCACGAATTCTAATTTTCTCTGACTCCAACCATTCTAAAGATTTAATACTTGACTCCATCGTCCAACTCGGTCGAGAACCATACCCTAAGTAGTTTACATAAAATCGCCAGTTATTATTTTCTCGTGCATCAGGATACTCTGAAACTGAAACGTGATATGCACAAAAGAAGTATGTGTACAATTGATGTTCACCACTAAACGGAACCGTTCCCGACGCAATTGCCAGACGAGGGGCTTGTAATTTACCTGACATCTCAACTCCTCGACGAGTTCCATGACCTGTCACATGAGTATATTTGATATCAAAAATTCCTGTTCCACGCAACGCATCAACTTCCCCTGGAACATCTTTAAATTCTAATACCATAATTAAAACCACCTAAAATATAATCCTAAACACCAACTAATTCTATTTCAATTATAACTTTTCTTCAAATTTACCGTGCTGTATAATCCGTATCTCGAGTAATTCCATACGCTTGTTCCATCATAAAAAAAGTTGCCCGATTGAACTGAATCCACAAGTCAAATTTACGTTTCTGAATAAAACTTGTCGTAAATCTATCTCCAGAGACAGTATGATATTGAATATCAACAAATGTTTCCTGAGCTTCCATATCGGTGAGCATTTCTGATTCAACATCACTCATTCGGGCATTTCCCGTCCAATATTCTTCCGTAGCTTCAAAAGATGAGCCGCTCTTTCCTTTACTTGGCCCATACCATAACATTTCATAATCTAGGGCAGGATCAGCACCATACGCCTGACTAAGATGATGTTCACCCATTGCGTACTCGATATTAATTACTGGCGTAGTACTTTCTGAATCAGTATCATTAATCTCAGACATTTCATCAATTTCTTCTTCTAATTCTCCTTTCTTGATAGACGAGCCGTCAACGATTTCGGGATTTTTTGCAGAAGAACGCAAAAAAGAATGTTTGATAAGAAGCTCTTTACTCCTCGGTAAATGTAAAGATGAAGAGGAAAGGCTAACAGATATTTTTCCTTTCCCCTCCAAATGCGGTGCGTGCTGTTTCTGAGAAACCATCTCTAATACCGTAGTGTCCACTAGTGGAAGAGACAAAAGTACTCTTCGAAGCGAACAAAAACGATAATAGGCAGGTAAAACCCGCGCGATAGTTTCTTCAAGCAACGTACACCGCCCCCCTAAAATTCTTAGCACGAATGCGGTTATATAAATGTTGCTGATTGCATCTGAGTGGTAAAAATTAGTCCACAAATTTAATAAGCAGATAATCAAAATCTACAATAATGAATATCGAAGTCATTCCATCACAAGCACGTCGTCTAAGTATCAAAGAGAACAACGTAGAAACAGGTCACGCCTATATTTATATTATTCAAAACGGACTTCATGCAAAACCGTATGCTCTTCTCGAAGACGTCTTTGTAGAAGAAACACATCGTAGTAAAGGTCTGGGAACACAATTAGTAAAAGCAGCAATTGAAGAAGCAAAAAAACTACATTGTACAAAGATTATCGGTACAAGCAGATACAGTCGTCCAAGCGTACATGAATGGTATACCAAATTAGGTTTTGAAGATTACGGCAAAGAATTCAGAATGAATCTGCAATGAATTCAGAAAAATACTAACGAGGTATATCGGTATATTCTTACAACTTCAACTCATATCCTTCATCATGTGCAGCCTTGCGTAACCAACCTTTCTCATCTTTTATAACCTCATCAAAATGAAGATTTTTACGTATATTAGGGACTTCTACCATCTGCCAATCAGAAATTCGTCCATTTTCTAAAGACACTTTCACGTACCGTTTATCTTTTGGTTTAAGTAACCGTGTCTCCTCTTCAAAGATATATTCATCGCGCCACGTGTCTGGATGGATAAACACACGACCCGCGTGCTCTTCAACGTACCAACGATGAATATGGCCTAATACATGAATTTGATGAGTTTCAATACGTTTCCAACGTTGTTTACGCTGAAAGACAGCCATAACCTCATCAACATCCCAATGTGTATCTTTAAAACGACGATAAATTTCCCGAAACAATTCTGTAGGGACCCAATATGTTGGATCACGAAAATATCGTAACGGGTAATATAAAAAACATTTAAACAAATATTCGAATGACCGCTTGTTAAGTTTATGTACTACTACTCGGTGATGCGAAAACATCAAAGGCCATGGTTTAATTCGCTCAGAGAAAGGATGTTCTTCTTTCATCGTCATAAAATTACTAATTAAACTAAATGATACCCAAGGGATGTTAAGGATTCGTTCACCTTTAAAATCTAAAAATAGTTTTTTCTTATTCACTTTATTCAAAAAATCATGCTGATGGCCATGCTCGACATAGACTCCAAATTGATCATAGCGAAATGTAAAGTGGATTGAATCTCTAGTTTTATCTTTATTTTTCAGAAGGTTCCTAATTTTACGCTGAACCTGTGAAAAAACCAAATCCGGATCGTGGTTTCCAATAATAAAATAAAGCCGATTTTCTTTTTTTTTAACAAAGACACTCAGAGCTTCAAAAACTCTGGTATGAGATAAGTACATCTGCTCTAATTTTGACAGAGAAATCTGGGCAGTTATGTGTCGCGGATAAGTTCTAATACCATTCACCACATATGGGCATTTGAGAAAATCGAATGTATCTCCATTAAGAATCAGATCAACAGGTATATTTTGTGTAGCAAAACCCAAAATTAAAGTAGAAAAACGTGCATCTGCGATAAAATCATCGGTAATGGTTCCTCCCCCCATTTCCACATCTCCCACTATAATAACCTCTCGTTTTTGCGCCACTGGAGAAATTTTTACTTTCATTTTTGTCTTCATCAATTGCCAAGAAAGATTCAAGTGTTTAAAAATGCTTTTCAAAATGATTATTCAAAAGGATATTTTCAAAAAGGTTATAAATCATGACTGCTTCGTAGTACTTTTATGGCTGAAAAGAAATATGTGTGGTTTAAGCAAAGTGTTAAATTAGATGAAAAAATTAACGCAACCCATGACCCACTCAAAGACTGGCATCCTGATCCTAAAGGGTATTTTCTTGTTCGAGTGGATCACATCAAAAAACGAATTGAAGTGGGATATGTCACTAATCAGCATGTGATTAGCAAAGCCATCTATGGGAAAAATGCTATGGATCTCTATCACACTATAGTTCATCACAAACTGATCACCCGTCTTGAACACGCCGCTTATCTCGGAAAAGAATTTTACAAAGCAGAGTTATGTTTACGTTACGGCAAAGAGTATAAACAAGAATTGCCAATTCAATTAAAAGATAAAGAGGTCATCAAGTTGAAGATTAATAGTTAGGATGACTATGAAAAGGTTCAGGCATCAAAACAGTTTATATTATCTTGTTTGTGCTCCATATTCAATCTAAATGAGGAAAGTCTAAGAAGTAATTCTTCACAGGCATCACTAAATGCAACAATAGTATGTTCCACATTGACACCGTAAAATAATTTCAGCCCTTCGTTTGTAAGACATAGTGATGAAACTTTAAATGTATTCCCAACGGAATTTAAGATAGTAGGTCGTGAATCATTAAACATAAATCTTGCTAACGAACGCTCTCTGATTCTACTTTGAATACTCTCATCTTGTTCATCAGTTAAAATGGGAAAAAGTGCATACATTTTATTAAATTCAAATGTATCTTTAGATAATGATTGGTTCTCTTGCTTGTAAGCACCTTTAGAGGAAACTAATCTCCATCCTAATGTTGTTAACCAACTAGGCAAATCTCGTTGTATCAATAGTAGTTCATATCGTCGAAATTGTTCAAATGGGTCGTTTGGATCGTAGATATTCGATTCTATGATCTGCATCATTCTACGTGGGGTGAATTCTTCTCCCAGAATTTCTGCAAGATCCTCTTGTAGTCGTGTTGTTTGACCTGTGCGGTGAGCAAAGTCAAGTTGAATACGTTGTTGTGTTTCTTCAAGAATCGTTGTTTTGGAACGAATTCCCACACGATATAATCCTCTGATCCCTTTTAGATCATAATTAACAGCACCTTGAGAAAAAGGCCTATTTTCATCTCCTTCCGCAACACTAAAAGCTCGGCGTCCTAGTTCGTTATCTAAATAAGTAGTGGCCTCGCGTAAACGAGGTAACGCAGTTGCAACATTAAAGGGAGTAGTAAGTGAAAATGAACAAACATATAAATCCAGGACCATATTCACGCTTTTTAACCTCTTCTTTTTAACCCTTTCCTCTTATTTTCTACAGAGCCGTTCTCTTCACAACTTTTATAAAGCCACTAAGCACGATTAAACTGACAAAAAATCAAATAAGTCTTCAAACAATGAGGGTATTTATCATGGAACAAAACAAAATTGCTATTGGGGAACCAGCACCAGAATTTTCAACAAAAGCATTTCATAACGACAAGATTATAGACCTAAAACTTAGCAACTACAAAGGCAAATGGATTGTACTTGCGTTCTACCCTGCAGACTTCACATTCATCTGTCCAACAGAATTAGTAAGTCTAGCAGAACACTATGATCAATTTAAAAAACTCAATACAGAAATTTTAAGTGTAAGTACGGACACTGCATTTTCACATAAAGCCTGGTGGGATAATTCTCCTTCCATTCGAAAAATAACTTATCCCATGATGGCTGACCCCACAGGTAACATTTGTCGTGCATATGGTACCTATATCGAAACCGAAGGTCTTAGTCTGCGAGGAACATTTATTATTGATCCTGATGGAATTCTCAAATCTATGGATGTACATGATAATAGTATTGGACGTAATACTGCTGAAATCATTCGTAAATTACAAGCAGCACAATATGTTCGTCAAAATGGTGGTGAAGTCTGTCCTGCTAACTGGCAACCTGGAACAAAAACTCTCCGGCCTGGGTTAGATCTCGTCGGAAAAATTTAGAAAATGAGGAAAAACAACATGACCTTACCAACAAACTTAGGACCATATGAAGCAAAAAACTTTGATCACTTACTTGGTGTTACTGGTTTCTCTGAGACTTTACTCAAAAACCATTTTACTCTTTACCAGGGCTATGTTACAAACACCAACAAACTTCGTGATATACTTACTGCTCTAGTTAAAGAAGGTAAAATAGCAACGCCAGAATTTGCTGAACTTACTCGTCGTTTCGGATGGGAATTTAACGGTATGCGTCTACATGAAATCTATTTTTCCAACATGACCAAAAATCATCATGTGCTGGATCATTCGTCACCTCTTGCAAAAAGAATTATTGCTACCTGGGGCTCAATTGAAACCTGGGAAAAAGAATTACGCGGCATTTGTGCAATGCGTGGAATCGGCTGGGCCGTTTTGTATTATGATATTTTTACTGGCAAACTTTCTAATTGTTGGATTAATGAACATGATGTCGGCCATTTAACCACCTGTGCACCATTACTTGTAGTTGATGTTTTTGAGCATGCGTTTATGACTGATTACGGACTTAAACGTGCAGAATACATTGAAGCTATGTTTAAAGTCATTGATTACCAAGAAGTCGAACGCCGATACACAATGGTTGGTGGCAAGTAGCAATATTTTTTAACTTTCTCTATTTTTATTTATCAGTCAACTTTTTCTTCTAAAACAGTTTTAGGTGTGTCAGTTTTGGTCTTAACTCTCTCAATAAAAGTCTGAAGATCATAGGGTCGTCGTAGCTCAAGTCCACTTCCTAACATATCATCTACTAATTGGTTCACATTATTTACTCTTCCATAAATCTCAACAGGTCTATGGGGATCAGGAACAAGAACTGTACAACCTCCAAGATGATAAACTCGCTCTCCCGACATAACTGGGTATCTATCTTTACGATGAAAAACCGGTTCTATTCCTAATTTCTCAAAATAAGTATTTACCTCTTGAATATCTATCTCTACAGGAGGTTTTCCATACACCCTACCCTCTAATTTGACATGAACTAAAGTGTCATCAGGCGAACCTTCGTGTGAAACACGTATTATATTTTGTGTATTAGTTCGTCCTACAAGTGCGGCAAGAACGTTGGAAAAATAATCTTTAAATGCCATAAATTAACATACTAAATACCTGTTTTTAAATATTTAGCTACTCACAACATCATTCGTGAAATCCTACTCAATCTCTTTGATCATTTTAGCGATTGAATCAAATCCTTTTTGCCAAAATGCTTCAGAACAAATATCCACGCCCAATTCTTTAGATACCTTGAGTGGTGCTTCGCTTCCACCCGTAGATAACATCGTAATTATTTTTCCTACCATCATTTGACCCTTCTCTTGATACATCTCATACAACGCAAGGGTCAGCAAATTTCCAAACGCATAGGCATAGCAATAAAATGGGGTATGGAAAATATGGGGTATGTATAACCATTCATACGAAAATAACTCATCTACTTCAACATGAGGTCCGAGTTGTGCTCGTAACATTGCAAGGTACTTCACACTAATCTCTTCAAAGGTTTTTCCTTCTTTTATCATCTCATGTGCCATGATTTCAAAACGTACAAAACCGGCTTGTCGAATGATTGTTGCATAAATATCATCCAAATGAGTAAACATCATCTGTGAAGCCATTGTTGGGTTAATAGATCGTACCTTTTGTGCTAATAACATCTCGCTAAACACTGACGCTGTCTCTGCTAATGGTAAACAAGCAGAATGAGTAAACTCAGTCTGACCTGATGAGAGTACCGAATGAACACCGTGACCTAATTCGTGTGCTAATGTTGATACGTCACGATATTTACTGGTATAACTTAGTAATACATAGGGAGTAATGTCTGTTGAGACTGTACTACAAAATGCGCCAGAACGCTTCTTAGGCCCAATAGATGAATGAATATGATTACCATCAATAATTTTTCGAGCAGCAGTTCCAAATTCAGAAGAAAAACCATCAAATGTTTCTAGAACAAGTTTAATTGCTGAATCATAACTAATTTTTGCTTTCTCTTCGTGTAATGGTGCATAAATGTCAAATCGGCGTAATTTCTTTAGCCCCAGTTTACGTCTCTTAATATCAAAGAAATGATGAAACAGTTTTTCATTACGTTCACAGACTTTTAATAATGTGTCAACGGCTTTATCGGGCAGATCATTATCAATATTACGGACCTGGATGGGTGTTTTATAGCCCCGTAAATTAATTTGCTCTGCACGCCAATCTAGCGCGATATTTTTGTAAATTTCTCCAAGAACATCAACGTGTTTCTTGTAGGGGGATAATAAAGTCCTATATGTGTTCTCGCGAACGTTTGGCGAACTAGAACGCACAAATGTAACTAACTCTTCTTGAGTATACTTCTTACCTTCAACAACATATTCAAAATGACTCGTTGTTAATTCATAAAGTGTATTGAGGGCTGATCCACCTGTTACATCTTTGGTGTTGATAATTTTTTCCTCTTTTTCACTCAATGTATATCTCTTGGTTTTACGGATAGTTTCAAGGTAATAATGATATTTTCCACTTGCTTTAATCAGCTCTTGTGCTTTATGTTTAGATAGATCCTTAAACCAGAAGCTAAAAAACAATAAACGATTACCATACTCAGTTAACGTAGTCTCTATCTTTGATGATGCCGCGAGCATAGCTTGATCAGACACATCTTCACACTGTTTAAGATGATAATACGATGCAAATTTTTCAATATGTTTTCGCAACTCTTCAAACTCTCGTAATAGTGATAAGAACACGGTAGGTTTAATGGTTGGTGAAAGAATTTTTCGTTTAGACTCAAGATTTCGTACTTTTTTCTCTACTGCATGCAGCTGACTCTCTACACCCCCCATCTTCAACGCTGAAAGATCCCATGTGCCTTCTTTGTATACTTTCATATAAAAAAGACTTATTTTACGTTATATAAAGGTTACGAGGGCGCTGAATTGGTGTCTTTACTGGCAACGCAACATTACCTTTAAGAACCCTAAAATCTTCCTTCCACCAATGAAAAGAGGCATCGAAAACAAGCTGCATCATGAGCTACTCTACTCTTCTAAACGCATCAATCTCTTCAAATCCATTCCTCTCAATAATCAAGGGTTTACGTTACTTGATCTTCCCAGCAAAATTCAACACGAAGTCATGAATCAATGTACCGATCTTGAACTTAATAAAATTCTCAACTATCTGGATCCAGACCAAATCACCGATCTTCTTCAACTTCTCGAAGACAAAAGGCAACGCTCCTTACTTAAAAAAATGAATCAAGAAAATTCAGATAAAGTAACTATCTTACTCAAATTCGATCCCAAAACGGCAGCAGGATTAATGAGTCTGGAATATATTGAAATTAGCAAAAATCTTACTATTGAAAAAGTTGCCGACAGACTTCGTAACCATGAACAACGAGCTGGAAAAGTGCCCACTCTTCTCGTCGTTGAAAATGGCTTTTTACAAGGTGAACTCCCGATGCACGCAGTAGCCATGGCTGATCGAAAAGAAAAAATTACCAAATACATCTCACCATTACCCACTATCTCAGCAAACCAAGATCATGATAAAATTCTTGAAATATTTCGCCATCACAAACATACAAAAATTATTGTTCTCAATCAAGATAAAAGTATTTTAGGAGTTATCTATCCTGATGATGTTCTTCAACTCATAGACAAACGCGAAGGTCGTAACCTCAAAAAAGCAGCTGGTGTTCACGATGAAGAAGAAGTCTACGACTCATTTCTTAAAAAAGTCAAATACCGCTGGGGCTGGTTAGTCATCAACCTCGCCACTGCCTTTCTTGCAGCATCAGTTGTAAGCTTGTTTGAGGATACCATCTCAAAATATGTCTTACTCGCAGCGTTTATGCCTATTATTGCAGGAATGGGGGGTAATGCTGCAACTCAAACCATGGCTGTTTTTGTTCGTGGTATTGCCCTTAAAGAAATCGAGCTCAATAAATACGCCATCGAAGCTATCAGCAACGAAGTTACTGCCGGAGTGATAAACGGATTTATTACGGGAGGTATTGCTGCAGTAGTTGCTCTCTATTGGGACAAAAATCCCATGCTGGGTGTTGTGGTAGGATGTGGCGTTTTAATCAACATGATGGTCGCTGGCTTTTTCGGCGCGCTCATTCCTCTCATCATGAAAAAACTAGGCAAAGATCCAGCATCCTCTGCCACTATTTTCATCACCACTGCAACCGATGTTTTAGGATTCTTAGCATTCTTAGGATTAGCAACGTATTTGTTGTTGTAGATTAATTTGAGAGAATGTTAATTTTACTGTTCCTAGTATTTAATTCTTCCAGAGTTTATAATAAAATCTGCCTTTACTCGTTCCGTTTCATAAAGAAGATTATCATTAGCCTCAAATGCTTCAAAGTAAAAAGCACGTAGTTCATCAGTAATACCTCTATTACGTGTTGCGAGATTATGGTGTCTACTTATGGGATTTACAATATGTACTCTGTACGTTGTAAATTGAGAATCAACCTGACAGGCAGTTACCAGTGCACCATTGAATGTTTCAGTCCAATCTTTAAGTGATTTCACTTTGGCCCTATAACCATCTTCATTTGCCCAAAACTCATCTATAAGAAGAATATTGGGGGTAGGTAATAAATAAGAAAGAATAGTGCTTTTTCCAGACGCAGGTTTTCCTGTCATCCCAACAATATGGCCATCTAACAAATGGCCCCTAATATTTTTTATTCCTTCATCCAAGGGCACTGCTAGGTCTACACTATCAATTAAGTCTTTAAGACCAGTACAAGCGTAAAATTTGTTGAGTTCATTCAAAGCATCTGCTACTCCGCTATCATCCCTATGAATGGCTGCGACCACGAGAAACCGAGAATTACTAAGCGCACCGCTAATCTTATCTTGTTCTATTCCTAGTTGTTCAAGATTCCTACGTGCAACAGTATACTCATTAGACATAAGATGCCCAGAAACAAAATGTACTTTTAAATCTTTCTAATGGTGTCACTATTTAGTAGTTTCAAATAGATTTTATAATTTTTTAGACTTTTTTACCATTTCTAAATTCGTAACATTCTACAATCACAGCCTTACCCATTCTATACCTTTAAAAAGAGACTAAGAACTCTTCGCTTTATGACAAACAGCAATCACGATCATCACGCGCAAGGAAAAGATCTCTCTACAGATCTCACCAAAGGTCCAATTCTTAACCAACTCTGGTCTCTTGCTTGGCCAATGATGCTCTCCGTTTTCTTCTACACACTCTACAATCTTGTTGATGCATATTGGGTAAGTAAAATTTCTCCACAAGCCATTGCTGCTGTTGGCATTTCTCAAGTAACATTAATGATTACCATGTCCATTGGCTTTGGTATAACGGTGGGATCCGGAGTAATCATGTCCATGAATATCGGTGCAAAAAACCATAAAGAAGCAGAACGTATCTTAGGTCAATCATTTGTTCTTGCGATCATTTTAGGAATTGTTTTTACCATCATCTCATTAGCATTTCGTAATGAACTCCTCATCGCCTCAGGTGCCGCAGGAGCAATCTTTGAACCCGCAAAAGAATACTTCAATATTGTTGCGGGAGGCTCAGTACTTCTTTTTTTACTTATCAACATCATGTTTGCATTTAATGCGCAGGGAGACACTAACACCCTCACCAAACTCTTTGCTCTCTCTACGCTTGTTAATCTCGTCTTAGATCCCATCATGATCTTCGGATGGCTTGGCTTTCCTGCAATGGGTATTGCTGGTGCTGCCGTTGCAACACTCATCTCTCAACTTGTCTTCATTGTTATAGCGATTCGTTCTCTTGGTGGAAAACACCGTAGCATCCGATTTCATTTTAGTAATCTCACATTCAAATGGGAATCAGTCAAAGCAGTTCTCAAAATTGGATTGCCAGCAGCGCTCACACAAGTAATCTACCCTGTAGGACTTGCTGCCCTCACCTATCTCACGGCATTACGCTTCCTTGAACCAGGCACTATTGCATTAAGTCTTGGCTTGCGTGTTGAATTTTTTGCATTCCTTCCTGCTGTAGGGTTCGGCTTTGCTGCCATGGCCATGATCGGCCAAAATCTAGGAGCCGGTAATCTCAACCGCGCAAAAGAAGTCTTATCCAAAGCTCTCAAATATGGTTTTTGTGCTGCCGCAGGACTTGGCGTTCTCGTTGCTATTTTTGCTGTCCCAATCGTGCACGCGTTTACCACTGATCCTCAAGTTGTCAAAGACACAGTATCATATCTACGAATCGTTGCGCTACTTAGCTATGGATTACTCGCTCTAGCTATGATCGAAGCAAGTGCCTTTCAAGCACTCGGAAAATCCTGGCCAGGATTCTGGATTTTCTTTCTACGCTTTGTCGTCATAACTCTTCCCCTCACCTACATCTTAACAAGCGTGTTGGATTACCCCATTATTGCCGTATGGATCTCCATTGTCATCGGAAGCCTCATCTCTGCAGTGATTGGATACTTCTGGATCCGCAACCACATGACCAAAAAAGACTTAGAACAAGTACCCGTTCATGCGTGAGAATTTTTTTAAATTTCTTTCACTTCTTAATTATTAGAAAAAATTAAATTTTTACAAAAAACCAATTACTTACTGACCTAACTTTCTCAATCCTTTATTATTAAATTCCATGGCAAACGCTCGCAGATAATGAAAAACACCTTCTCCACCATCGCGAAGATTATGCGTATACCAAGTATGAAAGCTCATTGTATCATCTTCGATAGAGAAAGCGTATTGTTGTGCTACCTCTTGCGGTAATGGATGTGGCGTCCTTCCAGGATAAATTTCAAATTCTCGTGGTGTACTTGGCAAAAGATCAATACTTACAGACCCAAGTTCAAGAGTAAACTGGTTAGTGGCCGGCTGGATATGAGATTGTATTCTTGTGTAAGGTATTTCACGTTGATCATTCCCATCAATGATTCCAGTATCTTTAACTGTCAAACCTAAATTAGTGCCTAACATTCTCTCAATAGTAGAAATATCTCTACGAAGAGCTTCAGGCATTCCCGCACGTACCTCGCCAATAAAGTCAGAATCGAGACGTAAAGCAGAGCCATATACTAACGGATGAATGGGGATTTGAGACGGATATAAAATTGGCCTTCCCATAACTATGCCCCTTCTTTCAGGATCAACGAAATACTCTGGCAATAATGGAGATATGTCCATAATCAATTTTAGAATAGTTTCTTTAAAAAACCTCTCTGCGTTAAGATTGACCCTTAATTTTTAATAAATCTAACAATTCTAATTTTAGAGAAAGATTTATAATATTCTAAAATTAAGAATAACACATGAATTTTGGACATACAATTTTAGGTCTTGCATTAAGTTTTTTAGGTTTTATTGTGATGGGATTGAGTTTCTTTGCTTTCTTGATCCACTTTTTAGTAGGTCTCATAGTTGTTCTAATTGGTGCTGCACTTTTTCTTTATGGGATCGGTTTAGCAAGAAGTGGTGCAGGAATTCATTTTTAGGTATTTTTTCTTCCAATCTAAGCCCCGAACGGCAATTTTTCCATCTTCCAGAATGTTTATATTACATCCATTAAATCTCAAAACCAATGGTTGAACTTATTGTTACTGCTTTATTGTATCTTTTTTTAATACCTGCAGTTCTCTTGTTCCTATCTAGATATCTTCATGAGAATGCTCATTATATTGTTCTAAAAAAGTATTTTGTTAAAGCTAAATTTCCAAAATTTAACTTTTTCAGTGTGAATAAAGGCAGTTTCGTAGAAGTCATAGATAATGATGCATACGATAAATTAGAATGGAAAAGAAAAGTGTGTGTCTCATTGGCAGGATTAATTACAGATTTTCTTCTTAGCTTAATTTTTTTAACAATCTATTATTATTTTAAAGTAGATCTTTGGTTGTATTGCGGCCTATTTTCTGTAATATTCTACACTTTTATTGGTACCCTAGCAGGAAGAGATAGGGTTCAATTTCTAAAAGCTATAAGAGAAAGAAACCAGTAATAAAAATTACTCCTATTTTTACTTATCCAATGCTTGTCTCCAAACAAAGATCTTCCAGAACATTTATATTACATCCACTAAATTCCAAAACCAATGGTTGAACTCATTGTCACAGAAAAACCCAGCTCCGCAGCAAAAGTAGCACAAGCTCTCGCAGATGGTAAACCGGTTCAAAAGAAAAGTAAACAAGCAACCTATTTTGAAATTACTCATAATGGTAAAGACATCATTGTTACCTCAGCTGTTGGCCATCTCTACGGCCTCGTCGAAGAAAACAAAAAGAGTTGGGCCTATCCAGTATTTGATGTTAAGTGGGAAGCATCTTACAAAAGTGGTAAAGAACTCGCCTACGTCAAAGATTACATTGATAACATTGAAGCGCTCGCCAAAAAAGCAACCGAGTTTACGATTGCCTGCGATTACGATGTTGAAGGAGAAGTTATTGGCTACAACGTTGTACGATTTGCCTGTAAAAAGAAAGACGCCAATCGGATGAAATTCTCCACGCTCACCAAACCAGATCTTGTGGAAGCCTACGAACAAAAAGTCAAACATCTTGATTGGGGTCAAGCCTATGCCGGAGAAACTCGTCATAAATTAGATTGGTTCTACGGAATTAATCTCTCTCGTGCGTTAACAGCAAGTGTAAAAGCAGCAGGATCATTTAAAGTCATGTCTGTAGGTCGTGTCCAAGGTCCAGCTCTTAAACTTCTCGTTGATCGAGAACGTGAAATTCAAGCCTTCGTACCAGAACCTTTTTGGCTCATCCAACTTCTCGGCGATTTCAAAAAAATTGATATCGAAGCTTTTCATGAAGCCGATAAAATTTTTGACAAAAACGAAGTCGAAAGAATTCTCAAAACAATC
>JAHFSP010000031.1 GCA_023265685.1 Candidatus Woesearchaeota archaeon
CGTTTAAGGGTGTGAGAGAAAGTTATAGGAAGTAGAAAATGATTAGATATGAAGATGCCCTTATCTATGAAATCAACGCTCACATTGTGAGATCATTAGAAGAGAATCTGTACCGAACACATATTGGAAAATTCGAACTATATGATGCTCAGGGTAGATTTAGCGCAGGCAAAAGCACAAATGGAAGATTAAGAGTTTTTGATACAGTAAAATGTTACGATCTTCGCTGTGAATTGACTCCGCAAGATATAATCCCTGGATTGGGACAGAATCCGGAAAGGATGATATTGCGTTATCAAACCGACGTGGCAAGAAAGCGCAACGAACACTTATTTGAAATTACAGTTGTGTACGTTCCCCCGAAAGGAGTAGTTCGTGCCGCTGATGAAGTTGGTTTTGAAATGATTAGGAGAAACGTTTTGTACGACAAACAGCAACGAGGGAATTTCTCGAAAGAAACATTTGAGTGGATATTTGAGGCATTGTGAGATAAAAAATGAAAATATTGCCAGAATGTAAACCTGAAGAAGTACGATTAGAACATGTTGCCGTAGGTATTGAACGGTTTATGGAACGGTTTGTTCCATCAGGAGCCAGAGACCTCTTTGACTTTCTTAGCTATGACATAAGTCAGATGAATAAATCTAAACCTCTTACATCCATTTTTTCAAAACCAAGAGGCGGGAAAGATCGCACCTCGTGTTGGTATGACGACCAGAATTTCTTAATAGAATCATATAGTAATGATGTACAAAATGTTGTTGGTGTGAATCCTGGTCCAAATAAGCGAGGCTATACAATTTACAGAGAAGATAAAAGAAAAAGGCTGAAGTTAGAACTAAAGCCATGGACAAATCCAGAAAATAGCTCTCTGGGAAGCGTTGGCTTAAGGTTAACTTTGAATGATCTTGATGCAAAGAAAATATATGAACGAAATCTTGTGGGCGTAATTCTGCGTGGTGAAAGAGAGGATTTACTAAGTTATGATTTCGACACGGTTGAAAAATTAACAACGTCACTTTCCCCATACGAAGCGTTGCTCATACTAGATTATCTTGCAAATGATGTATTAAAATTAGAATAAAATGGCGTGGACACAACTAACAATCTTCGATGAACAAGAAAAACGAGTTGCTATTGTACGTGGCTTCCCATGGATTTTTCATACTCTTACACAAGATCCACGAACACTTGAAGAGTTCATGGAAGCGGAAATAAAATTAAGCGGTTTTTCAGCGTTACAAAACGATAAAGACCTCAAAATGTATTCGAATCCTCGTGGTAGAGAAGGAACTAAACGTAGTCCTGATAGTGGGGGGACAACTATTGTCAATCTGCCCGAGAGAATTGTGACTATGAAAGCACATCTTCTGTATTCAATTGATGATCTGTCAGCCCAACATCAAGAACAAGCAATAGTGGTTAAAAGAAAAATTGTGGATAGTGGGGCAGGAGAGCGATTTTATCATACCTATGGTCTTCTTTCAAGATTACGAGATGGTGTTGTATGGTACCAGAAAGAAGTTGTAAAGCAGGAAGTAAAACCACTTGCATTCTTCAGGGGAATGGATCGAATTTATGAGAGTCAACCTGATGTTCCAATGCAAGATGATCCTACACTATATTGGACAAACTGGAGAGCAGAGAAAGTTAGTGAAACAGAACTTAATGCTAGTCTTGTCAAAGAATGGCAAAGTTCGTACAAACTTCCAGATTCATGGACAATCGTTGACGGAATCCTTCACAAAAAGTACTGATCATGTCCATTGACTCCACCCTAGAAACAGAACGCAAATACCAACGTACCGATCGCTTTGCTGGCGTAAGCTATTCTCTTATAGTTGGTATCGGACTCGATCTTTATTCAGGACTTAATTTCGCAGGTGTAGCACTTTCACGTCTCCAAGGCACAACAGTCAACTACATTACAGGAAGACACTACGGCAAATGGCAAGACTATTGGTATCATAAAGTAGGTGCCACCAAAGATGCCTCTTATCAATTTGTACGAGAACGTGCTGCTGACTTCATCGCGTTTAACTCATTCCAAACTCCTTTTTACGCAGGCATCGTTGCTATTGCCGATTTCATCAGCACCGGAGAAATACACAAAGAGAAGATAGAAAATGCAGTGTACTCTACTGTTATAATTTCCTCCTGGATGGCTCCAACCTACAACCTCTGGATCAATTTTTGTCGCAAACGTGCCGGACTCAAAACATCTCAAGACTTAGCGCAAGAAGAATCCCATTAACACTACGCTCAAAAAGAATTTAAAGAGAAACTTCTTACTAATCAACATGAGACAAAACCTCAAAGAACTCCAAAAAGAAATTGTGCCCATTCTCAAAAGAAACGGAGTCACCAAAGCAGGCATTTTCGGATCATATGCCAGGGGAGAGGAAAAGAAGAGTAGTGATGTGGATATACTCATTGAAATGCCTGGCGAAAAAAGTTTGTTTGACATGGGCGGTCTTAAAATTGAACTCGAAGAAAAAATAAAAAGAAAAGTAGACTTAGTAGAATATTGTACTGTTCATCCTAAATTAAAAAACCAAATCTTAAAAGAGGAAGTGAGGGTATATGGAGAGGGACACTAGTCTTTTCATTCAAGATATAAAAGAGTCTATCGATCTGATAGAAAGGTATCTTGCAGGAATCTCAAAAGAAAAATTTTCAAAAGAGATACAACTCCAAGATTGTGTAACAAGAAGACTAGAGATTATTGGTGAAGCTACAAAAAATATACCTCCTCAGTTGAAAGCTCTTTATCCTGAAGTTGAATGGAGTAAAATCAAAGGAATGAGAGATATTCTTGCCCACGTTTATTTTGATCTTAATTTTGAAAAAATATGGTATGTGCTCCAAAAAGACCTACCTAAACTAAAACCCCAAATAGATCACATTCTCACCAACCTCCACAAATAATATAAACCCCTCTCACTCACTAAAACCCATGAAAGTAATCAATCTTATCACTCTTCTCGCAATAACTATCCTTGTAACTTCTTGTAGCCCCAGTCAGCAAAACGATACTATGTCTCAACAAGAAACAACAGGGGGAGAAACAACTATGAATCGACACGCACTTATTCAAACTTCATTAGGAACAATCGATCTCGAACTTAATGTAAAAACGATGCCCATTACCACTGCTAATTTCATCAAGCTTGTACAAGAAGGATTTTATGATGGAACACGCTTTCATCGTGTTATTGGTCCCGCAAAAGCACCTCCGAATGGTTTCATGATCCAAGGTGGTGACCCACTCTCAAAAGATACGACAAAACAAGCTCGTTGGGGAACTGGCGGACCAGGATATAACATTAAAGATGAGTTTGACAGAAATCTCCACAACGTGCGAGGCACGATCGCCATGGCCAACGCTGGACCCAACACCGGTGGCAGTCAATTCTTTATTAACATAGGCGATAATACTTTTCTTGATGGTAAACATCCCGTCTTTGGCAAAGTCGTAACAGGGCAAGACGTTGTTGACACTATTGCTCGAGTCAAAACCAATAGCCAAGACCGACCATTAGAAGATGTCGTGATAGTGAAAGTATTGATTGAGTAGAGAATCCCAAAAAAGTAGTCTTTAAATAAACAAAAAATCTTCTTAGTACATGCCTGAGTACTATCTCAAAACCAAAAAAATTGCAAAACAAGTGGGTTTTAGTAAATATCACCGCTTTGCCCAAGGCAAAAAAACACCCTTTCTTATTATCGACCCTCAACAAGTAAAGAAAAACCTTCGCCAACTCCAAATCGCTCTTCCTTTCGCCAACATTTTTTACGCTCTTAAAGCTAATCCTCACCCTTCCATCATCTCATTGCTTGCCAAAGAAAAATGTAATTTCGATATCGCCTCACGCTATGAATTAGACATGCTTCTCAAACACAAAATCAAACCAGAACGAATTAGCTTTGGCAACACCATCAAAAAAGTGGAAGATATCCGATATTTCTACAACAAAGGTGTTCGTTTATTTGCCACTGACTCCCATTCAGATTTACTCAAAATAGCACGTTACGCACCAAAATCCAAAATTTTCTTTCGCCTTCTCGTCGATGGTGAAGGTGCTGATTGGCCACTTTCACGTAAATTTGGAGCTCATCCCGACATCATTCATGAACTTGCTCGTCATGCCAAAAAAAGTGGGCTCATTCCTTACGGTGTTTCGTTCCACGTTGGCTCACAACAACACGACGTAGAACAATGGGACCAAGCCATAGCCCAATGTAAATATCTCTTCGAACGTCTCGAAAAGGAAGGGATCAGATTAGAACTCCTCAATTTGGGTGGAGGTCTCCCATCGCACTATCTTTCCGACAGCCCTTCACTAGAGTATTATGCGAAAAAAATTACAGCCTCATTATCCTTCCACTTCGGCAAAAACCTCCCTAAAATCATCATAGAACCGGGACGCTATCTTGTTGGAAGTGCAGCGTGTCTTGTAAGTGAAATTGTCCTTATAGCTAAAAAATCTAAATCCATGGGGTGCGAATGGATGTATCTTGACGCTGGTATCTGGAACGGACTCGATGAATGTGAAGGAGAAGCCATGAAATATCCCATCATGACTACCATTGACTCACGTAAAATGAAAGAGTTCATCCTTGCCGGACCAACCTGCGATAGTCACGACATTCTCTATGAACATTTTCGCTATGAGCTTCCCTCATCCATAAAAGAGGGGGATCAGCTCTTTTTTCTCTCCACGGGAGCGTACACCTGGCAAGTAAGTAGTGTAGGATTCAATGGCTTTCCACCATTAAAAGTATACATATTACCTCAAAAAAATAAAACTACTAAATAAAACCAAAAGAAAAGCTATTTATACCTCAAAAGCGACCTAACCTTAAAAGAGGCATAGGATATATGTTACACGAAGAGGATAAACACTTTTTATGGTCTATTTATTCCGCTGCAGCAATTATCCTCACCTGGAAGGGACTTTGGGTGGGAATTTACGAAATTCCTATTGTAAGTAACTATGTCAACAGTCCTTTCGTATTCTTGTTTTTAGGTCTAACTATGTTAACCTTTTCGGGCCTTGTCTTTAAAGAATTCGATCCTTTAGGCGGCATGGAAAAAGCAATGGTGAACCGTATTAATGAAGTTCTGGTCCATCCACAAAAAGAACAGTTTCGCATTTTATACCACGATAAAGAACAGAAAAAGCAGATTGAAATACCCGCAGTATCAATTAACCGACTAGATGAATCAGCAATGATAGTAACTCTTCCTACTAAAGAAGAGATTTTTATTCCTATCCATCGGATCAAGAAAATTTTCCAAAACGATAAAATTTACTGGAGGGCATGATGTTTCTACACACTGATAAACTCAAAAAATATTTTTGGCACCTTTTTGGAGTTATAGGGATTGTCTTCTTCTGGACGGGAATGTGGGATGGAGTTGGCAATCTAGGTCCTTTAAAAAATTCTCTGGTTAGTTTAGGAATTGGTTTGGTAATGCTCACGCTATCTAGTTTTATCTTTAAAGAAGTTACTCCTTTGGAAGATGCTAAATTAGGAGAAATTATCTACCAAAAAATCTCCCAGCATCCTGCAAAACACGAATTGGGATTAACCTACCACGATAAAGGGATTAATAAACCCATGACTCTTGCTGTTCACAATCTCAAAAGACTTGAAAAAGATTTTTTTGTTTTTATTAAAGAGGGAAAAGAGATTTTTATACCTGCAAATAAAGTAAAAGAGCTAACACACAATGGTCAAACACACTGGAAACCAGAAGCATCCTCATAATCATTCCAAAAGATTGATGAATAAGCCACGCTTAAATAAAAAAGCACTTACACCTCTTATTGCCACATTTCTTCTTGTTTCATTTGCCGTTGCAGTAGGAACCGTCGTAATGAATTTAGGTAGCGCTCAAGTAGAAGAACAAGCTGAATGTCCAGTAGAAGTAGGTCTTTCATTCTCTTTACTCAAAAATGTTCAACAAGTATGTTATGATACCAAAACCAAACAAGTCACATTCACTATCAAAAATGGGAAGAACAGTAAAGTAGAAGGTCTCGTTGTCAATATCATTGGAAAAGAGGGATCACAATCAGTAGACCTTGACAAAGCCAAAATGCCCAAAGCAGGAACCTACAAAGGCAAGGTTGCCTACAATCTCAAAGAAAATGGAGCTGTAGAACAGGTAGAAATTATTCCCAAAATTCTCCCTTACGATGAAGAACAAATCTGTACAGAACAGGCTCTCCTTGCTGAAGAAATCAGAAAATGTTAAAAAATGTCAAGTATAATTCAGGATTAAGTATTCTCAACAATTAAGTGTTATCAACATATCATCCAGATGTAATAAAAGTATAATAAGTATATAGTCTGTATTTATATTTTCAATAAGGATACACAACACTATGTCTTTAATTCTTATTGTTGATGACAATCCAGATCACATACAGGTTCTCAGCTACAAAATTAAAAGGTCTCCTTCTATGATCGGAAGAGCTTATCAGATCGTTACTACCGATTCAGGCATGGGTGCTTTAGAATACTTTACCAGACAAGATGCCTTACCGCCTGATGTAATGTTTATGGACACTAACATGCCTAAGATGGATGGAGATGAAGCCTGTAAACGACTACGAGATTCTGGTATCACTGTTCCTATTTATGGCATGACGTTAAGTTCGGATCCAGAATATGTTCAACGTTGGAAAAATTCACAAGCAACAGGTTTTGTTCATAAAGATTATCTACTTACAAATGAAGGAAGAAGTCAAAAAGTGTTACAAGCATTAGGATTAACCGGCTCTAGCGTGTTAGAAACTATTTTACAACGTCACCTCCCAAACTTAACTCATATTCCTCCTTTCCCAATTACTTCACAAACACCATATAGCCCAATGGCGTAGGAAGGACTTTTCCGCCCCATTTCTCTACTTCTTTTCGAGAATAACGATGAATCACAGATCCATCATCTAAAAGAAACCCATCATCATGTACTTCAGTTATTAAAAGTCCCAAAACCGCAAAATATTCTTGTGCAAGTTCAGGTGTCCACGCTTCACCATACACACTTACAACAACCCTTTTACCATACTGCTTCATCATCTCAACTGCTTTATCTTGGTCAGGGATGTATCCCAATGTATGATTCAGACAGATCACAAAATCATAGGCTCCCTTCGCTACAACTTCGATCGGAGCAGTGATATCACCCTCAATGATTTCAGCCGGAACCTTATGATGTTTGAGAAATGACCGTGCACATACCACTAAACTATGATCAATTTCTAATCCAGTTAAATTCAAATCAGAACGCTGTTCAAAGAGTCGTGAGATTCGAGTACCATCCATAGATCCAATTTGTAACACACGAGATTTTTTAGGAAGAACAGAAACTAAAAAATCAGTTTCAGAGGTATAATTCTCTGCATGAAGTGGAGGTAATTTTTCTAAATCATCACAATGAACATAATTTTCTGTATCAACCATAAGACTCCCTCCCTAGGCCATTCTAATTCTTTGTAATTTTCTGTTTTGTAATTTTTTGATATTCCTGCAAAATAATCTCTTTCATATCTTCAACACTTCGCACGCCCTTCACAAACCGCCCCTGAGGCCAGATACACATCACGCCACCATTCGGGTTACAAAATCCTAAACAACTTACTTTCGTCACATAAACCTCATTAGTCCACCCTTGCGTGCGCGTCCACAGCTTCACCTCTTTGTATTTCTCTGTGGAGATCATCGGGCCACAGCTAGGCTTAGGATCATCAGTGCCGGTACGATCATTCACACAAATGAACACCTGCATGCTCGGCTTGAAGGGGATATCTTGCATGAGCAGTCGATTTGAATCTATACTTTTATACCTTACTGAAGAAATTCTCCAATCAATCTCAAGACTCTCAAGAAATAATTTAATCTCAGAAAGTTACACCATTAACGCACTCTTTGCTTTACAAGTCTCCATCCCTCTACTACTTTTGTAAAAGCTCACTCAGTGACTTAAATTCCTTCTTCTGTACAATTTTCTCACAATAATACTTTCCTTGCTTCCAATACACTTTGTAACAACCAACACCTTTTGCAGAAGTAATGACCCGATACCAATCTCCTACGATTTCAAATGCTGCACAGTTGTCAAACGCAATAGCAACTCCTGGATGATTCTTCATCATTTTCTTCAAAAATGGTTTGCGATCACCCTCTGTATCGTAATGTGGACAACCAACTGCATTGACAAGTCCGAGTCCGCGTACTAATATTAACGGTGCTTTCTTATTATGATCTCGCCATGAATCAGAATTCCCCTGTTGATACCAACAAATCGATCCTGCACTCAAACCACACAACACAATATCTTTCTTAAAAGCCTCTTGCAACAATTTATCTACCCCAAACTCCCTCCACTTTTTCATCATCTTAAGAGTATTACCCCCGCCAACATAGATAATATCAGAACCTAAAATCAGTGTACGCAATTCCAGAGGAGTATACTTAGCATCATGCAATAACAGAGAACGCACTTCACAACCCAATCTTTTTTCATAATGATTATGAAACGCTTCCACATACTCAGCGCTATCATGAAATGCCGTAGGAACAAACAAAACTTTTGGTTTTTTCTTCCCACTCAATCGAATAATCTCTTTATCAATAGAAGTAGTTTGAGGTTTGCGACGAAAGCCAATTGAACCCCCACCAATCGAGACGATTTTGCCCATAACAAGAGTTATGGCAAATTGGTTTATATATCTTAAGATAGTTATTTTGAAACTTTAAAATAGTAAAAAATGGAAGAAGGTTAATATATTACTCTACAATCAAGTTTATATGAAACACGCTTTAACCACTGCACTTCTTCTTACCTCAACTACCGCGACTGCTCAGGAAACGGCTCAAGATTACCAACCAAAACAACCCTATCATTTTATGGCTGTGGGGGGAGTTGATACAGGGCTTAATGGACCTGCAACACCAACGCCGGTAGTTCGTCTTGGATGGTACGATACTATTGACAACACTCGATTAGATTATCTTCTTCAAGCTGATGCTCTTACTGCATTAGCAGAAATTGAGCGTCGAGATACGATCGGAGTTGGTATTGGCGCTGTTCTTAACCACACTTCTTGGTGTGATTATCGTCACTACGAGCATGGAGAACGAGATAAAGAAAAAGAAGTAACCTGCCAAGAAGTTGGAGCAGCACCATTTACTTCTCTCTCATTAGGAGCAGTGCGTGGTCGTGTTTCTTCATTAATTGCACAAAAATGGTATGCGCAAGGTGAATGGTCTAATGATCATGAAAGTCCTAATAGCCATATAATCGTACGAAGTCGAGCAGATTTTAATCTAGGACAGTTAGCCATCGATGATAAAGTTTTTAGTGTTCGAGAAGGGATTACAATACGAATTATGGGTGAACATGAAGCTCGCCCAGGATACAAATCAAATGATACAAATGTATCAAATCAAACAAACACCTATGGTTTTTTTAGTCATCTCCAAGCAGGATTTGGAAGTAGTCTAAATATAACTCTTGACATTCGAGCTGGAACACAGAAAAATGCAGATCGCCATAACGCGTGGAAACTAGGCGGATTTGTAAGTCCCTTTCTTCCTTTTCCTGGTCTGAGTTACGCCGAAATTCATGCTGAGACGTTTGGAGAAGCTCGTATTGGTGTAAGCCATGCTCTTCATCAAAGCGTTCGGTTTGGTGCTGCAGGATATTTGCTAGGACTTACCCGCGACAACGTTGAAGGATATACCGGAAACACAGAACCGGTTCGCGTAGGATTAGATCTCTCATTGCGAGCACGATTTGGCGAAAACATTCCTCCGATGGGTGTAAATGTAGGCTGGACGCCAGATACAGGCCGAGATCAGTCAGGTGACGCGTTGAGTGTTATTGCCTATCTCGCGATAGCGTTGGGAAAAATTGATTCCCAAAAAATAGAGAAAGAAAGTCAATAAGATCAAAATAAATAAGATCAAAATCAATAAAGACTCCAAAAAGTTTAAGAGTCGTAGAAATAACATTCTCTCATGCAGTTAGAATTTGACCTCCAAAAATCAGTAGATGAGAACGCCGGAATCTATTACGATTTTGCCAAGAAATCTAAGAAAAAGATTCATGGCGCACAAGAAGTAATCGATGATGCTATTAAGAAACTAGAAAAATTACGAAAAGACGAATCCACCTTCTTTGAACAAGAAGAAAAAAAACAAGCTAAAGTTCAACGCAAAAAAGAATGGTATGAAAAATTCCACTGGTTTATCTCATCAGAAGGCTTCTTATGTATTGGGGGTAAAGATGCTACCACCAACGAAATTGTTATCAAAAAACATCTTGATAAAGACGATATTGTTCTGCATACCGAAGCTCCCGGCTCTCCCTTTTTTGTCATCAAGAACGGCCAACAGGCAACAATCAAAAGTATCACCGAAGCATCTCAAGCTGTCGCTTCTCTTTCAAAAGCCTGGAAAAGGGGTTTAGGGGTCGCTGAAGTATTTAGTGTCAAACCAGATCAAGTCAGCAAAGAAGCAAAATCTGGAGAGTACATGAGCAAAGGCAGTTTCATGGTGTATGGTAAACGTGAATTTCACCATCCCCATATAGAATACGCCATCGGCAACGTTGAGGGACAAGTTATTGGCGGTCCTGTCGACGCAGTGATTTCCAAAACTCCAAAATATCTCATCCTTATCCCCGGTGAAGAAAAGAAAAGCGATACTGCCAAAAAAGTCAAAGCAAAACTTGGTCTTACTGATCTTGATGAAATTATGGTTTTTGTTCCCAGCGGTGGTGCCCAGATTAAAAAGTGATTAAAAAGCAAGAAACATCATTCTATTTTCTAATCCACGCCTTACCAGATAACCTTTTTAAAGAAAAGCAGGTTTTGCTCACCTGGTGCCCTCGTAGTCTAGCCTGGCTGTCATCACATCAGAATCTGACAAGGCAAATAGGACACGAGCTTGCGGTATGATTGGTGAGCCAAAGCAAATCAATCGTGCAATGAGCTTGGAACCGCGGTTCGAACATCTTGAGAAAGAAAACAACTCATTCTCAGATTTGAAAGTCCGCGCGGGGGCGCTTCTTTTACTCTTACACAATCACATTCTATCTTTCTCAAAATCAGCTTCTAACCCATCTTCCCACAACTTTAATAAATCCTAATTTTCCCATCACAAAAGACCGTGGCAAAAGTAAAATCAATCTCTCAAAAATTTTTTCTCATTGTTCCCGAAGTAAAACAAGGTATTCTCAAATGTTTTGGTGCGGCATTCATCTACGAACTCATGAAGTTCTCACCCGTCCTACTCATACGAGAAATTATCGACACCATTGGTTCTAATTCCACCGATACGCATCGTCTTATTCTCTTTTTCTCAGGAATTGTCACCTCCTACCTAGCTTTAGGCGTAATAGACTATTTCGCCAAAAACGCCGAATGGAAATGGTCTTTGGAATACGAAACTCTCATCCTACGTCGCACGAAGAAAAAATTACTCGATCTTCATTTAGGCTTCCATGAACAATTCAACACCGGATCCCAAGTCTCCAAAATTGTCAAAGGATCTCAAAAACTATCAGAATTATCTTGGTTCACATTCAACGAATTTATT
>JAHFSP010000005.1 GCA_023265685.1 Candidatus Woesearchaeota archaeon
TAAAGACAGTATAAGAGATAAAAATGCTCCAATAGATAGATTAAAGCAATGAGCTAACATCATCTCAAATCATCATTTCGAGAAAAACTTCCCTAATCCCGTCTGCTCACCTTTACCCAACAACATATCCTCACTATGCCCCAACACATTAAAGATACTCAATACAGCAGGTAAAACTTGATGATGTAAGTAATAATCAGCATCATACTCACCTTCTTTCACATCTTCAACAATACTTGCTCGATCACCAACTGAACCTTGACCTTTAACAATAATATATCGTAAGACCATTCCTGCATGAACTTTCTCGCCACGCTCAACCAACAACCGTGCAACACGAACATGCGGCCCAATAGAACTATATGCGGCAAGTTCACGAGTTAATTGCGTACTAATAACCAACTCTTTAAGAGCCACTCTACCCCCAATCAACTCCGCAATACTCTTCTTGACAAACACCACAGCATCATCTACTTTATCCTTCAAAACAAGTTCCAGCACTTTCTGTTGCAAATCCTTCGCATACACCGACCAATTACGTCGCACCACCTCAAACCCCGTAATCTTGAGTGTTCCATTTTCCTTAAGCAACGCATACTTCTTCTTCGCACCACGCTCACTCCCTTTCGTGCCTACAAAGATTGCTCGAGGATAATGACCCTCAAATTCTAATTCCATCATCCCCGGTAAAGAAGCATTAACCTCATCCATAAATCTCAATGCATCTCCAATCTTTTTCAAACCCAAAAGAAAAAAACATGAATCCGTATCACCATACACTACTTCAAAACCATCATGACGTGCCTGTTCAAGTGTTCGTTGAATATAATATCGCGCATACGCTGTTGTGGATGCAGCACATTCCAAGCAATACCATCGCGCCCCGTAAAATCCCAAATAACCATAAAATGAATTTGCGAGGATTTTATATGCGTACGAGCGCGCTTCCAAAAAAGCCTCATCTTGCTCTCGACCCGCCACGCGAGCCGCTTTCATATCCGCTTTTACCTGTGATCGATATCGAATCAAATCCGCCAATACCTGAGGAATAAACCCTGGTTTTGATGAAAACCAATACTCCTCTTTGCCCGGGACATGAATCTTTGCTGT
Organism: Candidatus Woesearchaeota archaeon; assembly: GCA_023265685.1. Classification (GTDB taxonomy): domain Archaea; phylum Nanobdellota; class Nanobdellia; order Woesearchaeales; family GW2011-AR9; genus JACPIK01. The sequence continues at coordinate 1,111 of JAHFSP010000005.1, forward strand.
TCCATCCTCTACTTTAAACGATTCTGGACCAATGTTATGAGAAGTAATAATTGAGGGATACAGTGAACGAAAATCAAACACAACCACATCTTTATACAAACCAGGTTTTGGCTCAAAAACAAACGCCCCTTCAATAGACTCATCCATCCTCTCACCAATCTCCTCATCATCGGGTTTGTTAGGAGCAAGAACATTAAATCCTATAGCACGATGCAAAATATAACTCTCCACCAACCGACTAAACCGCATCCGAATAACATCAAATGACGGCAACCCCACTATTTTTGTAAATTCTTCGATATCAGACCGAAGTTTGAGATACAACCTATAAGTCAGTTTAGTATCCTGAAGGTTATATTCGCAAAACGTTGACAATCGATCAGAACCCTGATCCCACAAAATAGAAAGCTCATCTAAATTAACTTCATGTTTCTTCTCACCCAACAACTCTTGTGAAACAGCATTAAGTGAATATGAATCTGTCTTAAGATTCTTACCAAAAATATATTTCACGAATTTAAGTAAATCCAAATGTAACATCCCTTTGATACTCACCTCCGTATCGCGTGCTCCCGCTCCACGCCGCTCATGAAAGCCTTTTCCATCAGCACCAAAGGTAAACACAACTCCACATTGATGAGCCCTCTCTACAAAATAGGGAAAATCAAATCCATCGGTGAAATAGCCCGTCACAATATCCGCATCATACGAACACATCAACTCATTAAATCGTTCCAATAACTCTTTCTCCCCAGCCACCGTCTCAACATATTTCAAAGTGTGATGAAATTTTTTCCACGTGATAACCTTCTCAAATACTACTCCCGCAGCATCAAAACCATACAAAGCAACCATCAGAATTGGATTAATCCGAGAATCAATCTCCTTTTTATGAGCATACGTTTCGATATCAATAGCAAGTATTCGTAATGGCACCAGATGAACATCTTTACCCGATACCATCAACACCTGTGTTGCAACAAAATGATGAACTTTGGAGGAAAGTACAACGAGACGAGAATCTTCTTCTCCCTTACTCTTATCTAATTTTTTCGACTCAATTTCTGCTTCCCATAACACTCCCGGCACTAACCTCATATCACGAAGATAACGATGAACAAAAAGAATATCTTTTTCATAACAAGCAACGCCCTGCTTCTCAATCTCTTTGGCAATAAGAGGAACCGCTTTTGGATAATTAGTATATATTTTATAATAGTCTCCAACATGACCAAGGAGTTCTTTCTTAACAATTTCAAACTGCAACACTCGAGCAGCAACTCCTTGTGAACCCGATGAAACAGATAAATTCAATAATTTTCTCTCAAAAACGTCTTGCACATTCTGACCATGAGGTACTGTTGCATAAAAGTAAGGAGCATAAGCAACCCGAACACATACTTTACCATACTTCTCACTACGACCATAAAGCAAAACGAGTACTTTCTCCTTCTCGATAACGTACTCAAAATCATAGGCCACAAATGAGAGCTTCATTATCATATAACACAGACAATTTTTTATAAACATTCTGGAAAAAATGGTTCTGTAAAAAATATCAAATTTAAAACAGGAGGGGAAAAAGATGTCAAAAAATACCGCTGAAATTCTGTGCGAAAGATATTTGTCAGAAAAAATCTAAAAATAGACGAGAAAACCTAAGATTTGAATTATGAACCAACTAAAATCTAAAAATATCAAAAAACTATCCCTTGTGTGTGGTCTCACAATTTTTATATAGGAGAACAACATCATAACAGATTACAAAAAGTGAAAATGTTATATGGAACCAAAAAAATTCTTATTCATTTCGAAAGACGCGCTTATCAGCGACACCGCCTGGCAAATATCTAAAGAAGGTAACGAAGTTAAGTATTTCATTGAAAGTGTTTCTGAACGTGAAATTGGTGAAGGTTTTGTTGATAAAGTTGACAATTGGGAAAAAGAAGTAGAGTGGGCAGACGTTATCGTCTTTGATGATGTTCTTGGACAAGGTGCATTAGCACAAAAGTTACGTGAACAAGGTAAGCGGGTCATTGGAGGAAGTCCCTACACAGATAAACTTGAAGACGACCGTTCATTTGGTCAAGAAGAACTCAAAAAACACGGTATTGCCATCTTACCGTACGCAGAATTCACCTCTCTTGATACAGCGATTGCGTACGTCAAAGAAAATCCCGGGAAATATGTAATTAAACCTAGTGGTGAAGCACAAAACAAGAAAGGATTGCTCTTTGTTGGTGAAGAAGATGATGGAGCTGATGTTATTCGCGTTCTTGAATCATATAATAAAACACGATCGGATTACATCACTATTGTCCAACTCCAAAAACGAATCACTGGCGTCGAAGTTGCCGTAGGAGCATTCTTTAACGGTCACGAATTTCTCTACCCTATTAACATCAATTTCGAGCATAAAAAACTCTTTAATGGCAATCTTGGCCCCTCAACAGGAGAAATGGGAACCAGTATGTTCTGGAGCATGCCTAATCGTCTATTCAATTCAACGCTCAAAAAGATCGAAGAGACTCTTAAAAGAGAACAGTATGTAGGATATATCGATCTTAATTGCATCGTCAACGGAAACGGGATCTATCCTCTCGAATTTACAGCAAGATTCGGTTACCCCACAATTGCCATTCAACAAGAAGGTCTCAACATGCCCATTGGCGAATTCTTCTATCGTATGGCCGATGGAGAAAAATTTGAAATCAAAACTAAGAAAGGCTTTCAAGTGGGGGTACGTATCGTCGTTCCCCCATTTCCATTTTATGACGAAGAAACTTTCGAATCACACTCCAAAGGCAGTACCATCGTCTTCAAAAAACCAGATTACAACGGAGTTCATATTGAAGACGTACGTCTTATCGACGGAGAATGGGTCGTCACCGGCCGCACGGGAATAATTCTGATTGTCTGTGGAACAGGACAGTCCATGCGTGAAGCAAAAAAACAAACCTACAACCGCATCCATAACATCCTGATCCCTCACATGTATTACCGTACCGACATCAGTGACCGTTGGTACGAAGACAGTGATAAACTCCACAACTGGGGATATCTCAGAGAAGGGTAAGGAAAAGAAGGACAAAAAGTAACAAAAAAAGCATAGTGACAAACAGTACATGAAGGCGCAATTTCTATGAATTCAAATTCAGTAACAAAAAATCTTCAAAAAGGTAATGAACATATATCTCCTTCTACTAACCATAGTCCAGACTCCAATAGTCCGAACCTCAATAACCCCCGTCCTAATACTACTAACCCCAATACTCAAAAAAAAATCAACCTGAAAGTTATCAAAGACATCCAGGAATGTCAACAACTCTGGAACAAGTACTCCCCCCACAGAACTCTCTGGGATGAATGGGAAATCGCCCTAGTATTCTATGATCCACTCATCAGCGAACCCCATTTTATTCTCGTAGAAGATGAAAATAATATACCTCTAGGTCTGTTCCCATTCATTTTCAAAAAAGAAACTGGCCTCTATCGTATGTTTGGGGGAGATTACGGAGAAGATTACCTCTTTTGGCTTGATCCAATCCACCTCAACATGATTATCCACCACATCCCAGGAGAAATTAAGATTTTTGATATCAATGGCGATGCAGCAAAACAGGCTATCAAGAATGACCCAAAGCTCTCAACATTTCTCACATTTGATGATTACCACTATTTTATTGATCTTGAAAAATTTCATCATAAACTTGAAGAATATCTTCAAACATTTACCAAAAAACATCGCAAAAACTTTCTCTACGACTTACGTAAAATTCAAGAAACCCCTTACACATTTCACTGGGAAGGCATCGAACACTACGATGATTTTGTCAAATTTAGTGTAGCCAGGTTCCAAGAAGAATCTGATTTTATCGATGAACATTATGTCCGTTGTTTCAAAAAACTTCTTACTTTATTACACAAAAAACAAAAACTCCTCACTCTCACCGTCTCTTTAGATGGAATACTCCAAGGTCTTGAATTTGCCGTTTTCGACAAAGGGATATATTACGTGCTCAATGGAGGGTATAACCCCCAACATCAAAACCTAGGAAAACTCATCATCTTCAAACATCTTGAAAATGCAATTAAACTCAAAGCCCAACGTATTGATTTCCTCTCCGGCGACACCGGCTGGAAAAAACTCTGGAACTCTCAAACCGAAGAATACTACTCTCTACGAAAAATTTCCTAAGAAAGATATAAAACAAAGAGATAAAAAGATGAATAAAAAACTTCCTCCAAAAAGAACAGAACAATCCCAAAAGAGATATTCATCGGCTCCAACATGAAAGACCAACAACCCCAATTCAATCTCGAACCTGTAAAAGCCTTCTACACCAAACACCTTCAAAAATATGCAGAAGGCGACATTCGTACCATGGGTTGGCATGACCAAAAAGAATATTGTATACGATTTGGCGTCATGACAGCATTTGCTGATCTTAAAAACCATTCTCTTCTTGATGTCGGCTGTGGTATCGGCGGACTCTATGATTATCTCAAAGACAAAGGAACCTCTGTTCAATATCACGGAGTAGATATCATGCCTCAAATGATCGAACGAGCACGCAAGAAATATCCCCATTCAACAGTCCAACATTCCAATTTCGCAACTCATCAACCAGCAACCGACCCATCATTCCCAGCACCCACCTTCGAAGTATGTAATATTCTCACCCAAGATGTACCACACTATGACTACGTGTTCTGCATTGGAGCACTAAATATAGAATCAGACAACTTCCACGAATTTTTCATGTCTATGCTCAATAAAATGATTAGCATTGCCCACAAAGGTGTAGGAATCAATTTTTTGTGTAACAAAGACCGCTTATGTGCAGGCCCATACCATTTCGAAAACCCTCTTGAACTTAAAAAAGAACTTGAACACAAATATAATGTACGCGTCGTTGTTGACAATGAAGAGTCATTAATCGCCGAATGTTGCTTATTTATCTATAAAGAATAGAGAACAGAAATTTAGGGATTTAGGGTATTCTCTTCAACGACTTAATCAAATAATTAGTTTCTTTCTCTTTTTTGCCACCAGACTCAATTTTACCCCTGTACTGCTCATCAACCTCATTAACTCTTCCCTTACTCTCACGACGATTTTCAACATCTCCATGCTTCTCTTCCATTACAGTCGGCTTCTCTTTCAACCCTTCTTTGACAAACGTAATAGTATCTTTTGAAATTTGAGAAAATAATCTCTCCATCTCATCTTCAGGTAATTGTTTTCCTTCCCATTGTAATGCCAAACCATCATTCTCCATGCGTGGAACAATTTCAATGCCAAAATGAGGAACACTTTGGTCAGCCCCCAAACCATTATTGATGATAATATTTGTACCATGACTCCCTAATCCTTCAAAGACCGCTGTACTCATTTTTGTTGCCGTATTCACACATTTATTCAAAAGAGCATGTGGTACCAGCTCTAAAATAGTATGATGAACTCGCGGAAACACAACAAGATGCCCAGGGGTTATCGCCATATCTTTAACTGCTACGACAACATCATTATCTTCAAATAACACTTCTGCTCGACTTTCATGTTGAGCAATATCACAATAATCGCATTTAGTAGTCATGGTTTCTCTCTTTTATTTAAACAAATTCGCAATATCATCTAACGACACATCTTGTTTTGATGTCTGTTTTTTCTGTAATGGCATCGGATCCTCTACCCCCTCTTCTGACTCATCTTCCACTTCTCTCTCTTTTGATGAGGTAGTACTTGGTATTGTTCCAAAACCTTTTTTCTTATTGCCCACACTTGAAGCTTTATCTGATTTCTTCACAGCTAATTTCTTCTTCACAACCCCTTTCCCCAACGCTCTTGCAACTTCTTCAGCATCAATTTCACGAAAGGAAGCATCAACAGGTGAATGATCCACAGAATTATCCTTAAACGGTGAAACTCGCTCTCGAACGGCACCTATATCCACAATATGTACATCATTACCTTTTCTCTGCCCTTTTGCACCAGTTTCAAACGCTTTGGCAACCGCAGTAGCCAGAGCCGTACGAACATTTTCAATCATCGTCTTCTCCAACAACTTCTCACGAGCAGCAAGTAAGCCATCTCCCTCTTTACGTGCGATAACATGAATCAAAAAATGGGCAGAACGCTGTCCAGCAGCCATCCCATTAGCCACAAAAATGGTTGTACCCGTAACACGTAGTGTTCGTAACAAAACCTGAGACAATAACTTACTCAATACAAAAAAATGATCCAAATCCGTTTGTTTAACTTGTGGCATGATCGCATAATGCTCTTTAGGGACCAATAATAAATGCCCTTTTGCCGCTGGATTAATATCAAGAATAACAATAGTACGCTCATCTTCATAGATTTTCTTTGCAGGAATTTTTCCCTGAACAATCTGACAGAAAATACATTGTTGCTTTTGCAACGCAGCAAGCTGCTCTGGACTCATTGACTTAATTTTTTCTTCAAGTTCCTTACGCTGTTCAGCCGTTAATTGAGACACATCCATCATCAAGAGAAATGAGAAAGAGCTTTATAAAATTATAGCCAGCCTAGATGCTACGTACCTATTCAAAAACGTCTTTCACATTTCTAAAGTTCATTTTCACTAACGTTGTAGGATCTAGTCCTTTTTTCCTAACCATCTCCAACGCTTCATGTACATGGGTACTTCCCTTCGGCACAATAAAACCCGCCCGACCTGAAATAAATCGTAACTGCTCAAGACCCGCAACTCGAGCAATAATTGATGCAGCAGCAACTTCAAGATACCGACTATCCGCCTTCTCCTCAATAACATCACCCACTAAACAACCAGGAAATTTATCGACAATATGAGTACCAGAACCCAACGCCACAGCGCATTCTTTATGTAACCTATTAAGCAGAAGTGTCTGATTAGTGTGAGCGTTATACTCCTCTGGGAGAATACTTCGTACCTCACATGCCGCAACCTCTTTGATTTTACGAGCCAGAGGAACCATCTCTTCATCACGTAATTTCTTAGAATCATTCACGCCCATCTCCAACAACTTCGTACGCGCTGCTGCATCTGCTTTAACCGCAGCCACTACAATTCCCCCAAACGTATCTCCTTTAAGCGTCTCATCGCTCCCAATAACCCATCCCGTTTCTTTTTCCAGTTCGAACACAGGTGCATCTTGAGTAAAACCCTGCTTAAGAAAAAGAGTACTAACCTTTGCAACCGCATCTTGTTTACCTTGTATCAACAATTTTCCAGAAGCGTATAAAACGCAACTAACACCCATCCCCTCAAGACGAGTGATTTCATGTCCCGTTTTAAGAGGCTGTGAAACAAAACCATGCATACGCAGAAAAGCCAAACTTTTTGTATCAACGTGAATAAAAACAACCATATTCATCTCCCTCTTCTATATCGTCTTTGCTAAACATCAATACTAAAACAAATATCATTAATAAATATTCTTTCTAACCATACTTATTTTCATCATTTCCATCACTTCCCTTCGAAATCCCCAAGACTTTTCTGTCTTTTTGCTTCTTCAATTCTCTTATAAGATTGCCAGCGTGTTCGAAAAAGACCCGGAAATTTGTCATGATGCGCAGCAAGAAATCGCTGGGTTTTTGGATCTGACGTATACCCTGAACCAAAATCAATACCAATCTCACGTTTAAGTCGATCAATCCAGCGATCACGCATGACCTTAGCCACAATCGATGCCGCACTAACAACCAGGTGATTGACATCTGCTTTATGTTCAACCACCAAAACAATCGAATCATGTAACGGAGGAGGTATTTTATCATGGAAATATTTCTTGTACGATTCAATATTCACACTTGGACAATCAATGATAGCTTTGTCTGGTGCAAGCTCGCTAACCATTCGTGAACTCGTATCTGCCTCCAGCCAGTTCAAATTTGATTCAGACAACGACAAGTCAATCGCATCAGGTTCGATAACCTCTACTCGAAAATCATGTACAACCTCTCGCAACCTTTCAAAAAGATCCTCGCGTACTTCAGAACTAAGTTGCTTGCTATCTTTAACCCCTAACCACGCCAGTTTTTGAATCTCCTCCTCTTTAAATGCCAGTGCTGCCATCACCATCGGACCCAATACAGGACCACGACCAGCTTCATCAACACCTACAATGATTTGAGAACGTTGAGAAGACACAGGAGAAGAAGAAAGAGAAGACCCCTCCTTTTTTGTACGTGTTGAAGCTTTATCTTCAGACAATACCGGTGCTGATTTTATATTCTTCAACCTAGAAAAAACAGTCTCGGGAATTATAGCTTTGCGTATAGCCATATAAAGCTAAATGTGAAGAGCAATTATATACTTTACTCTAAAAAAACTACATTGTCTCAGGTCGTCTTAGTACAGACACAATAACTAACACAATGAGAGAAACTACTAAAATTAATGCCAAATACCATAATATCCCAGTAACGCTAGACCCAACCACTCCGTGAAATAAATTCTCTTCCAAAACTTCAATCGTGGATGAGATGGGAAGAATCTGTGAGACCGTACTCATAGGAAAGATGATTTTTTCAGCAGGAACGAAAATGCCTCCTAAAAGGATGTTAATTAAAATAAAAAAGACGCATGCCAAAAGAGAAGACGCTTTATCTGAGATAAAGTATCCAATAATCAAACCAAATACACAATAAACACTAATCATCAAAAACAAAGCAAACATAACCGGCATCAAACTCCAAGCACCAAATGAAAACGAAAGGTGAGCTATAACCAAAAACAACAACGATTCAAGAAGAGTAATAAACACAGCAGTCAACAGCAACGACCCAATAAACAGAACCGTATTACCACGAAAACGCATTAATCTATTACGCAAGTACGCTTTACCATGTACTTCCTCTTGAAACAAAATATTAGACAGAATAATAGAAACAAACATCGCAAGCATTGCCAGAATCGTAGGAACTTTGTATTTAATATCACCTTGTCGTGGAGACACTTGACCTGGTTGATCAACGGAATAAATATCAGCTTGTTTAAAGCCAACTAAATCATCAACATTCCGATTTCCAATTTTACTAAATTTTGCCTGCTCTTCATCCAAATGAGTAAGAAGATCGCTCACCTCCTCTTGTCGATCTTGAATCGTTACTCGAGCCTGAACGATTTCATCACTCGTCTTAGCCAGAGCTTTATCAGCATTCACCAATGATTCACGAGCAGAATCAATGTTAGCAATTCCTGCAGCAAGATCAGTTTGAGCAGAACGTAGATCGCCGTCTGCTTGTAACAGCGTAAGATCAGCAGAGTCAATTTGAGCAATAGCTTGGGCTATAGCCACCTTAACTGCCGCATTCTGTCCAGCTTGATTTTGCAACCATACTAATTGATTTCGTGTTCCTGCCAAATTCGCCCGAGTCAACGCAATATTATTCAGATAAGGATTTTGAATGCTCCCGTTATAATACACCAATCGTTCTCGTGTCTGTGCAAGTTGTACCAACTGAGTTGAAATATTTGCCCGAGCAGAGACAATTTGATCTTGAGCAGTAACTAACGAAGCATCAGCATTACTCAAATCTCCTTGAAGTTTCTTACCTAAATTTTTACTTTGTTCAAAGAAATAATTAGCACTACGAATATCATCTAAAACTTCTCCCGTTTGTGAACGAATCCGCTGCTCTTCAAGCAACGCCAAATTGTGACGAATATCTGCAATTAAAATAATTCCTACCTCCTCACGAGCGGGATCATAAAACATCTCGACCCCCTTATCTGAATGGTAAACACATAAATGAACTTTCTCAGCTTTTAGTTTTTCATAACAATCAGAAAGGCTGCCCATCTTAATGACTGACCATGAAGAAGGAAAGAGACTATTTTCACTAACAACCGAACTCTTACCTATAATCACACTATTACCCCCCGAACTAGGAGCTAGTGCATCCTCAACATACCCTACTTGAACTCCATGAAGATCATTAGAGTATGCAATAACCAAAATCATCAACAACAGAAAAGGGCCAATAAATATTACACTCAACGTCGTCCAATTTCGCAGAAGATTTCGCGCATTCTTCTGTAATGATGCCAAAAATCTACGCATTGACTAAACTCCGGAAAAGCTGTTCCAAATTAGCTGTTTTTAACGTATTAATCTTCTCCTGTAACATTGAAGAACTCAAAATCTCTTTATTATGAATAAATAAAATTGAAGAGCAATACTGTTGTACTTCTGGTAAATCATGACTTGAAACCAGTATCGTTGTCCCCTTGCGATTAATATCAGCAATCAACTCCCAAATTTGCTTCTTAGTAATTACATCAAGTCCAGTTGTTGGCTCATCTACAATCAAAAAATCAGGGTCTGCAAGCAACGCCAACGCCAAATCCAGACGTCGCTTCATTCCACCAGACAATCTTCCTGCCGCAGTCAACACTGCACGAGAAAGTCCTACCAACGACAAAAGTTCATGAAGCTTAGACGAAATCATCTTTCGTGACAAACCCGCCATCGTACCAAAATACTCAAAATTTTCTTTCACAGTCAACAAAGGATAAAAAGAATAATCCTGGCTGGCAAACCCACTACGATGTGTAAACGTTGAATCCTTAAAGAGAATCATTCCTTCATCAGGTTGAATAAACTCAAGCAACAATTTGAATAATGTTGTTTTACCAGACCCACTTGGTCCAATTAAACCTACTAATTCCCCACGATGAAGACTAAAATTAATATGGTTTAATACTGTTGATTTACCATACTTTTTAGAAACATTTTCAAAATGAACGATAGCATCTTTAGGAGAGTTCTGTGCTTCTCTGAATTTCTGGACTTGTTTAACGCGAACCTTTACCACACGAGCAAAAATAGGTTTAACTTTATATCCTTTGTGATAAGTATTGCAACAGACATATCAAAGAAGTGTAATCACAAGTTAAGGCTATTTTCGATTTTTCTTAGGTTGAATGGAAGGTTGAATAGAAAATGCTTTGATCTGATAATTTGATCTGACTAATACTCTTCAAATCTGAAAAGAAACGGAAGCCAAAAAACATAGACCGTTCTTAAATTGCATAAACCTAAACCCTATCAGAACATTTAAATAAAAAATGATCCCCAGATTGATAATGGACAGTGAAAAAGGTGTAGCAAAATTTAATGAAAGACTGGAAACATTACCCAATATTGATAAAGTAGCAGTAGCAAGAATCTATGACATTTCCTCTGGACACTTGTTAACAGTTGTCCCAAACTTACCAGGCAAATCTGGTTCACTAAAGATCTTCTATGCAACACATGAAGAAGGAATCATTAATCCACAAAGAGCATTAGATCTATTTGGAGATGAATTCATAGTAGAAGCAGTGGGAGATCAACACCCTAATATTCAATTGGTACAACAAGCACTTCTAGACAAAAGAAGGTTACGTTTAGAAACAATAACTACTCAAAGTACAGGATTACTTTATGCGATTGTTAATGGCAGCGCAACCCCAGAAGAAAAATTTGAAGGAGTTCAATTGTTACAATCAGGTAGTCTTAGAACTGCGGAAAAAACATACGGTAAAACGGGAGATAAACCAATGTGGGAACCACAACAATACTCAATTGCCACTTTAAATTGTGCTTTTGGATTATTTGCGATGGGTACCTTTCCGGAAAACCCGCAGTATGTAGATAAAATACCTTTATGGACTCAAAAAGTAACATTAAGAGAAGGCGTTCATTCTCCATTTATGACCGAACAAGAGTTAATTGCAACCGGAATTAGATTAATCCCTGGCTCATTTGTAAGAATGGGTGCATATGTAGGGAAAGGAACAACAGTTATGCCCGGTGGAATTGTCAATATTGGAGCATATGTCACCGGTGAAGGAGTTATGATTGACGGTGGAGCACGAGTCGCTTCAGGAGCCCAAGTTGGAAAAGGAGTGAAAATTGGTGCAGGAACAGGACTAGAAGGAGTTTTAGAACCTGCAGGAATGATCCCCACCATTGTTGAGGACTATGTACGCATCGGTGCCAATTGTGAAGTAACCGGTATTATCGGAGAACGAGCATTAATCGCGAGTGGTGTGGTCATGGCAGCAGGAAAAAAGATATTTGACCTAAGAACCAATGAATTTGTTGAGCCACTATATGTTAATACCGCAAATGGAATCAGAGCAATTCCTCACATTCCTACAAACAGAATCGCTGTTGGAGGAAGTTATGTCCCAGAGGGTTCAAAAGTCGGAAAAAATGTAGTACTCTTGCTTGAGAAAGATGCGAGTGATAGTTCATTTATGGGTGTCCAAAAAAACATCACTCTTTATCAGAGATAATTTTTTTTGAAACAATAATCTTCTAGATATTAGTTGAGAAAAACAAGTACCTACAACCCAAACGCATCCGTAAACTCACGCATACGACGAAACTCAGCTAAGAAATTAAGACCTTTATCAGTAATAACGACAGTTTTGAGGGGTTTTTCACGTTTACGCGCCAGCTCTTCAGTAATCTGAATCAACTCTTTCTCAACGAGCTCATCAAGATACGAATTAAGTAGTTTATGAGATAGATTTGACTTATACATCAAATGAGTCGGTTTAATTCTACCGCCTTTATTCTGAATAGCCACAAGGATATCTGAGACCAATTCCAACCGAGAACGTCGACCTGTCATCTTCATCGCCTCGTCACAGCATGATATGTATACAGTAAACTCAGAAATCCTAAGAGGATCAAAAACTCACCCAGAACATAGACCGTAGGAACGAGGAAAACAAAAGTCAAAATAATATTTCCCAACAACATCAAAAAGAATGATGCTGTGACCATCCATGCATTACGGCTTCGGCCACGCTGGGTATAATTCTTATAATAATGTAAAACGATCAAACCAAGTAATACAGTACAGGTAAGAAAGAAAACCTCATAGCGAAAATTACTGACAATAGCAATCAGCGTTACCAGATAAATAAAAAGACCAATCTGCGTCAATTCATGAAATGTATGAAGACGATCTCTCGATTTCTGCGAAGTAAAGAAGATTAATAGCCATCCACCAAGCATCGTGACCATCTGGAAAAAGAACGCAAAGCGATACAAAAGATGAGAAAACACCAGACTTGGTCCTGCGAGCGGCGCCAGAACTACTGCCGTCACATCACGTAATGGACGATACGCCAGAACACTTCCTGTAAGAATTTTACTTGCAAAACTCAAAGCAATAAGCACAAACGCGACAGAAAAATAAGCAAACTTATTCTCCATACGCTGCATACTATACAATCGCCAGCTATACGCCGCAATAAGTAACGCAACAACAAAGCCAATTGAGGAAAACAACAAGTCCCAAACAGCAAACCAATCAGGTGTGGAAAAGAGTTGAAACATAGTGATCACGATAGGATGCGAAAAAAGAGTACTTTTCCCCTTTAACCGTCCGTTTATTATTAGTTAATTTTAGTGTATTAGCTTATTATAAGACAAATGAACCCTTATTCTATACTTTTCTTCGCTATACCCTTCTTTGTATACTCTCTCAGGGAGCAGATTTGTCTTACTAACCAGTAACAAAAACAGAGGGCAGTTTAAAAACCTTGTGGAGAAAAAGCATGGGCGTAGTATCCGGATATTATTGCATGGGTACCTATTCTAACGGCACACCGCTCCACAGCGTCCAATCCTCTGAAGGAGAATACCCACCAAATGTAAAATACGGAGGAGCATTCTGCCCAAACCAGCCATACCCAACATCTTCCCAACTTCGACCACGACCACCGCCCCGTCCTGCCATACCTCGGCCATACACCGGCATCCCAAAATGTCGCCACGTCTTCATAACAGAATTAAACCCAGAAGCATCAGTCGTATAATCCGCACCCGGCTCAATAATTATCTCGCCTTTGTAACCCCTCTCTTTCAACACCTTGATCATCTCACGAATCGGCGTGTTTCCTTCACCCGGAGCAAGATGATCATCATGATATCCATAATTGTCATCAATATGTACGTGGCCAATAAACGGTGCCATATTTTTAACCTTCTCAATCATCCACGAATCAAACTCTTTATCATTTGTCGCCAGAGATTTATTTGGATCGCCCTTCCAGTACTTACGCCACATATTAATATGACCAGTATCAAATGTGATCGTGATATGCTGTTCAGCCCGCCTACGCGCCTCTTCATCACCAATCCTATTCTCTCTTTTAAGTAAATCCACCATTGCCTCCCGACTCTTCTGAACCAGATGCACTAACTCATCAGGATGTGACCCATACTGTTCCGGAAATAAATTCTCCATTGCCACCTGTAACGGCTTTTTCAACTGACCTTGTTGAGCCAATTTATCCGTTTGCTTCATCGCTGTGAGTGCCAAACGCGCATACGAATCACACGCCTCCCTGAACGCATAGGCATCAGCACTCTGAACATGGCGAATTGTCTCAATAGCCTCTTCAGCCTGTGCCCATTGTGATGCACTCGCTTCACGAGCTTGCTTCATACGTGATTCATGATTTCTAATTTCTTCTTTAATTATCTGCGTAGGTAATTTCGACTCAGGAGGAATAAGATTAGTAGGCAAACGTAGAGTATTAATCTCTTGTTTAAGTCTCCATTTTTCATCATCAGAAGTAGCATCTTCGAGCTTTTGATAAAACTCATATGCTTTACGTAATTTTTTAATCGCATCAACGGAGTCATCGAACCCCTGTCCATACTGATACGACCATCCCCGAGCATTTGCCGCATTGGTTTCAAATGTCTCAATAATGTACGCCTCTTCCGGCTTAACATCAATCTCACTAAGTTTGTGTTCTTTAAACCGATACCAATACGATTTCTTAAGCTCCTGTTCCGTAATTTTTCCATCTTTAAAATCACGAAGTGTATCTTGTGCTCGTTGTGTCATTCGTTTCGCTTCTTTTTCTAAATCTGTCCAATCTAACTGTCGAACGACAAAATTCTGTTCCTTTTTATCATACTTTGGAACTCGTACCTCCGGCCTAACACGTTCACCAAAATAATCAACATAAACCGGCCGTCCATTTTCATCAAGAGGAATCTTATCTGGATCAAACCGAGCAACTTTATGTTGTGTACCGTCGTAATCCTTGTAAACAAATCCCTCTTCCTCTGTAGGGGTATTCCATACCGGCCTTGCTACTTTTTTATTTTTTCTTGCTTCTTGAATCGTCGCACCTGTACGAATATCCACTACTCGATACGATGCTCGCTCTGCTTCTTCAGGATGAATTTCAAATTTTCCTGCCCATTGTTTATCCTCTTTGTTCCACAACGCATCAGCAATAGGACGAGAAAACTCACCAGTATGAACTACCACGGGCCCACCTTTAGCAACATCTGCTGCAAACTCAATTGCCCGTTTAACTTCATTAATGGAATGTGTTTTGCTTTGTTTAGAAAAATTACCCTGTTGATCCATTCCTGCAAGACCATAAACTCCAATCGTTGAGTGTGTAGTAAAATCAACTTGATTTACCTTTGCAATCTCCACGAGTGCCTGACGTTGCTTAAGACCATACATTTCCGGTGTCTGTCCCTGACCAGACCCTTTTCCACTTCCCGTAAAAACAAACTCTAATTTTTTTCCTCCTGGACGTAACTTTGCGGCAATCGCAGAAACGTTGGGAACTGGACCTAAACCCAAACTCATCCCCATATCTCCAATTCCTACCCCTATATTATCCGTCTGAACAGAATCATGTGCATGATCGTGTGCACTAGAATGATGATCATGCTCTCCATAGCCCCGCTCCATAGGACTATAATACCCAGAACCAAACACTACCATGAATCAACCTCTAATCTACCTCTTTTAATGTCTAAAAGCACATATGCCTATTTATGTGTTTTGAAAAAAATGAGTGGTAAAAACAGCGCACTCTTTCTATCGTTGACTAAACCAAAAGACAAAAAATTTATAGACCAATCTACGATCAAGACACTATGACTAAGAAAGTAACGCAAAACCTATCACAAAATCTATCAAAAGTCACTAACATCTCACATTTATATGGTGTTCTCAAAGGGTTCCCCATCACCGGACAACAAGTAAAAGATCAATCACGTAAAGTCTGGAATTATTAATCTAAATCTATTCAATTCCCTTGATAATAATCATGCCCCACAAAACTCGTAGCATGTTTATACACATCACGAATTTTTAAGCCAAGACTCTGCGTCACTAAAGCAGCTTTCGCCACATCCTCGCTAAACGAAGAATATTTCCCTCGATCAATGTCACGTAACTTCTCTTCCATCGCTCCTGCAATATGTTCAGCACGCCGCAGCTCACCCGCAGTTGCATACCCCTTTTGTAAAACCAATTCACCGATAACTGCCATCTCTCGGTACAAATCAGCAGCAGGAATTTGTTTAAGATGAGATACATATCCCAAGTCAAATGGTGCTGGAGCATGCTGATTCTCCAACCAATACTGTGCCATCGCTGGGTGCGGCAAATCTCGCACACTCGAACGTGAAACAGTCTGCTCTAAAGACCCAGATTCATCTTCATTCTCTTTTTTGGTAGAACTACGCTTAGATTGAATAGAACTAGCATTTGAAGCAGGTTTATAATCTAACTTTGAACTATGAATGTCACGTAGTGTTGACAAAAGCTGCTTACCCTCTTCACTTAAGCCAGCCATGTTCTCTTGAGCAACTTGAGGGATAGGTACTTTTTCTTCAAATTTGCGTTTCTCTGTAATCTCCGTCTCACTTTCCTTGATGAGTTTCTCCATCTCCGCAATCTCTTTCTTCTTCTCACCCTCAAGCTGTTTAAGTCTCCTGATACGATCTTCAGGCTGTAAAGTTGCTACCGTTTCTTTTGCAGAAACACCTTTTACATCCTTTCCAGTATCCTTCGTATCTTTCGCCATGTATCTAAAGAAAGACTCTCAAAAATTTAAATGTATAGTAAAATGTAGATGAGATTGAAAACATCGATAGAAAAAAGAGAAGAAAAAAAGAAAATAAAACTATTTACTGACAACCTGGATTCGAACCTGCACGTACAGGGTTCATAGAACATCCTGCAGCGCCACAATCATGTTGCAAAGTCGTTAGATGGAATTGATCTCCGCACGTTGTTGAAGTCTCATTCAAAAATACCGATCCTTCGCAACGTAAATTAGTAGCACTTACATTCATCATACTTGTCGGCTCTGTAGGGATACCTCTCCAAATATCACAACAAGAAGGAGGTACGTTGCCATCTGGATTACATCCTAAAGAAGCTGAAAGCCAGGAATCACGACAGGTAATCGTATTTGCATTTAATGTATTAAATCCAGCACCAGTACAAGTATAAATTGTAAGTTGGTTGTTTTGACAAGAGTTGGTAAACACGCCCAATTGAGTCTCAACAGAAGGCCTATTCCATTCACCAGTATACCGACAGAACTGTGCAACACTAGGAACACACTGCCCACCAACTGCACTAAAACCTGCATTACAAGTCACTTCACATTTATGCGCATCTGAACATTGACTAACTGCCCAATACGAAAGCGAATGATTAGTAGGAAAAAAATTCTGATCATCGCCTGGACACAATTGACTATTAGCTGGAATTGGACCTACTATATGTGGAAGAACATCATTGCATTGACAATCACTTCCAATACCATCCCGATTATTATCACCTTGACCAGGATTAGCAACAGCAGGACAATTATCATTCATCCACGTTCGACCATCTCCATCAGTATCAGCAACAGCACAATCAGGGATAAAATCATTGTTGGCATCACCTGCAGGGTGAGCAACAGTAGTCAAAACAGCAACGGAACTTTGGAATTCTGAAATACTTACACGACCGTTACAATCAGCATCCATAAGCCGCATTGCGGAAGGATTATTGCCACATGCTGCCAAAATTGCAGCTCGACCATTCGCTAAAGGCAAGTTATTAAAAACTGCCATGGCACAAGCACCATCTCCATTTGCAGCACCTTCACTTCGATCAACACGACCATCGTGATTAAGATCCCATTCGATTGGAAGATCAATAAGAGGAGCAACACATTGTCCATTCTGTAAAATTAATCCAGCATTACACATATACTCACACTTATTTGCACCACACACAGCAACAGCAACCCGATCAACATTCGCAACTAATTTTAGATCATCACCAGCACACAACATAGCATTAGCAGGAACCGCACCTTGGCAACGAGGAGCAAAACACACACCATTAGAACATAATGGCGTAGCAACAGGACATCGACTAAAAGTTTGAACTAATCGACAGGTAGCACCAGAACATGCGGGAGTTGTAGCACCAGCAGCCTGACAAGTATAGGTAAAGCGAGTATAAACATTTCCTGCCTGACAACCATGAAGATAACCATTCATACGACCACCAACAATTGCCGCAACACCAGTTCCTTGACCGTTATCTGTACAACTTAATGAATTTTGGACAACGGGAGCAGGAAGAGGAAGTGTGACCGCATTACCAGCACCCACACCACCAGAATGACCACTAAGAAAAAACGCACCAAGCGCAACTACCACAACAGCAATAAGAACATACATCAATTTTTGATGTTTTGAAATAGTACTCTTTTTAGACATAATCATCACCTTCTTTTTTGATATAAGTGTATAATTTAATGATTTATATAGTTTTCGAGAGAGAGAAAGAGAGATGCACAAAAAAACACCCAACAAGTGCATTTAACACCCTACCAAGTTATCATTTTATGTGATTTCTTAAAATTATGATACGCCGGCCAACAATTATTTATTGCATATTTCTTCAATTTATCTCTAGCTGAATCTGAAAGTTCTTCTTCATGATGACCTTCATGACCACCATGTCCCCCCCCACTTCTTTTCACATTATAAAAATCACCAAATAATTTCTGCATCACACTTTTCTTTACTACCTTACCCACGTGATGTTCATCAGATGAATGTTTTTCATGTTTTTTACGTGCCATATCACGCGCATCACGTGCTTCTTGAAGATAAATTTGGAGATCATCACCTAATGCTTGCATTGCTTCTTGAACAGACTTAGAAACATTTCCCATCAACATCATTGCTTCTTCTTCTTTCATTTTCTTATAATTCTCAACTTCTTTATTTGTCCAAACATACACCCGATAGTTCATCTCGTAACGCCCAATATGAACCGGACCACGTTGATACCCCTCTTGAACAACTTTAAGCTCAGGACGAGTCCGATAATTAAACGTAGCCAAAACACACGCATTACCTGCCCCCTCATTTTTACGAGCAAGTATCTCAATATCAAGCATACTTCCCTCAAACGAAGAAATAATATCCGGAGAACGCATGTTCTGATCTTTAAACGAAAGTCTCTCAACATGACGCAAATAAGGCTTTACCCATTCTAGATACATATTAATAATCTGATAATGTTGTTCAAGATAATTTAACATAAATCGTTTACGATTAGCATGCTCCAAATGAGTGC
This sequence comes from Candidatus Woesearchaeota archaeon, assembly GCA_023265685.1. Classification (GTDB taxonomy): domain Archaea; phylum Nanobdellota; class Nanobdellia; order Woesearchaeales; family GW2011-AR9; genus JACPIK01. The sequence goes on from JAHFSP010000005.1 coordinate 20,549, forward strand.
TCTTTTTCCATTGCATGAATTGCTGTAAATGGCGACCTAAAACACGCAACACATTATTGTTAAAATCTTTTCCCAAAGCCTTAACATGATGCTCCAACTCATCTGTTTCTTTAAATGGAGGAGAATCAAAGAATAAGTCCGGGAGAGTAATAAATTCTAATTCTCGCGCCATCCCATACACCGACGCCGCGCTCTTACCCCCACCTTGAACTAAGTCTACAAAAATTCCTTTTAGTGTAACCTCAGCACTCTTTCCACGTGCCGTAATCGGTTTCGCCAGCTCTTTGTCTGCTTCTTTATAATACTCTAAACGTTCATCAATGATCCTCAACTCCCGTACCATCTGAAACAACTCTTTAATCATTTTCCCCGTCGTTGCCAAGAATTGGGATACTTTATCCTGCTGTGCCCCTAAACGCTGTTGCGTAACACCAAAAAAAGCTGAATTCTCTGCTGCAGCAAATGAATCCTCTATCTTTTCCACTATATGAAAATTCTGACGAAGTTCTTCTAAAACCCAGAAATATGGTTCTTCTAAACTAAGATCATAAACCTCATATGTTAAACGATACGATTTAATGGGTTTAGGAAACCCAGTCTTAGAAAAATCACTCCCTACATTCTTTGTCGCAAGGACCTCTTTATTTTCCTCAACAGCAACTTCTTTACCATGATCATCCTTTTTAAAAAAACCATGTTTAACTAAAAGCTCAGCACGCGTCATCGGAACACGCGGGTTAGCCATTTTCTCTTCCGCCTTGTGTTCTCCCCTCTTCTCATGTCCCAAACCAGAATGAACAGTGCCCATATCGTACCAATTTCCTCTTTTTAGTAAATACAACATAACGCCGTTAATAAAATTTTCGTCAGCGAGTATCCTAAGAAACTAAAAAACAAGAATAAAAAACAGTGAAAAGAACAATAAGCAGCAGAAGAAATCCTAATTTTGAGGCATGCATCCCCGCCCATAACTCTCTCGATCCCATTGCGCATTACAAACTTGACCACTCGATGAACAATCAGAAATTACTCTTAGAGGAGTAGAACCACATGTAGTGTAAGTATCATTGATAAATGAAGTTCCCTCACAACGAAAATTATCTGCACGAACGACTCTACAACATTGACCAGTTGCAACATCACAGCCCAAACGATCTACACACACAAGATCCTGAGCAATGGAAAACTGACCTTCACCACCAGCACGATGTGAATCACGAGATTCAGGTACCTCACTTGAACAAAAATAATTTTTAACACGAGCAAGATCAATATGGCCAATATCTCTAAAATCAACTGTAGCTGCATGTTGATTTCCAGTATACACACAAGTATTACGATGAACTCCAACGAGATCAATGGTACCAAACAACAACGAATCATATCGATTTTGAGCAACATCCGGTACTGCGAGATTATGGACATTAATGTAATGGCAAAATTGGGAAGCAGTAACAGGGGTAGATTCTTCAATAGAGACTAAAGTGGGTGGTGCTTGAATTACAGCAGCAGGAATAACGGCAAAACGCTCTTCGCACGCATCGCCAACGCCATCTTGATCCAAATCAAAATTATCATCAGTATTCAACGCAGGACAACGATCACACCCATCACCATACACATCCCCATCTTGATTTAATTGGTCAGCATTGGAGATATACGCACAATTATCAACATCATCCATGACCTCATCACGATCACGATCAATAGGCCCCCCCGAAAAATGAGCATTCCCTACAACCGTATCGGATGAATGAGAAGACATCTTGTTAACAACAATACCACCAAGCACCAACAGTACTAAAACTGAAATAAGAATAAAATGAAAACGACGCTGATCCATTGTAACACCCCTAAACAAATGTTAATAAGTTTTCTATAACAGTATAATAGTCCCTCAATTAACAACCCTCTTTTCATTCCTAGAAAGAATCAGAAATTTATATAGTTATGGTTTTAGTAAGTTATGGTAAAAATCAGAAAATATCTCCCTACCAATTTCTACTCCTCTTTTGCACAAAAAAAGAACCAAAGCCCACCTTTCTCAACGAGCCGTACTTGATCAAAGTAGGCACCAAATAACCTAACCCATTCACCTTTGGTTTTTGTGGGAACTTCCTTTTGACGTTGCCATTCATCGACCGGCTTTCCATTTAACACCGCAACAAACTTTCCTCCCTCCTTCACAACTCTCTTAGCCTCATTCAACAACCCAGTAATATTGTGCACATAATTGAGTAAAAACACTGCTGTAACACAATCAAATTCACTATCCTTAAACGGCAGCGTCTTTTCAACATCTCCCACAACTTTAACCCGACAATTCTCATTAAAACTAAGCATCTTCGCCGAAATATCAAAACCAACACCAGAAGTATAACTATACGCCCCACACCCTAAATCTAAAATATTCCCTGAACAAAATGAACCCAAAACAGACGAAATCATTCCTCGAACATCAGAAGAAATCTTTTGTCCCCATAAAAAAGCCTCTACATTCCAAAAAGCCACAATATTTTCTGGCCAACCTTTTGCCCAAGAAACAGAACCCGACAAACGGCGCAGGTCTTCTTTTACATCAACCCCATACTGAAATTCAATTAATGTTTCGAGAAATTGCGCCTCAGCATCAAAACCTTTCTTTTCATACATCCCTTTCTTTTCATGGACCCTATCACCCACCCCATCATCCATTATAATCACCCTCTATTAACCATAAAAACTACGAAAGCTACATCACCCCACCAACCATCAAAAACCTAAAACAAAAATGTGGTTAAACTCATCAACGAATGAAAAAAGATTCCCCCTTGGACATTATTAATCATAAGCACAAAGACCAGAATAAATATCCTCCCAAGACAGATAAATATTTCACGACTTACAAAATAGCTTACCGCGTGTCCCCGAGCCTTGTCAAACTCCATGGCTTCCAAAGGCGGTTGACGAACTCCTGTCACCAGAGCAGCCAGCGCACTCACCGCAAAAACATGAAAAGGTGTTGCAACTAATCCACTCGCAATCCAACTCACACATTCAAAAAGAGTCAAAACATGAACTAAATGAGCTTTATCTTTGTGATCACTATACCTTCCAGCCACCCACATGAGTACTGCCGAACCTCCACCCATAACCGCACCTGCAATACCTAACGTGAAATAACTCCCCAAAATAGTAAAGATAAACAACGGCCATAATACACCCGTAGCCATTGCTTCCGTCCCTTTTGACGAAAAATAAATTGAATTCTTCCAATGATCTTTTGACAAAACATCACGAAACGAAAAATGGTATTTGATATGGCTCTCTTTGCTCAAAAAAAGAACAATTGCTGAAGTCATTAAAATCATACATGCTAAGACAAAAACAACTTGGAAGTTAAACCACGTAATCAAAAATCCACCCAGAACAGGAGCAATAACTGTCGCCGTAATTTTATAAAAACTATTTTTCCCCACTTGTTCTCCTCGATGTGAATGATCACTTGCTTGATAAAACAATAAATTCATCCCCATCCAATAAAACGCCAGTGAGATACCCATTAATGTTGATAAGACCACCAGCGGTACAGGCAAAGTTTTGAGAACCGAAAGAAGAATCAAAAAAGCAACATAAAAAGGAAGACTAAACAAAACAGCATGCTTGACGCCAAACCGAGCCGCAAACGACGCCGCCAAAGGCGTAAAAATTGCAAAGATAATAGAATAAAAGATGAAAAATAATAATGTTTGAGTAAATGAATACCCCAATTCTTTATACAAATACAATGGAATAAACACACTAATCAACGAAACCGCAAAGAATCGTAGCATCAAAGAGACAGAAATATGAGACAGTTCACGAGAACCCTGAACCCGACACCAAAATTCGTGACGACGCAACATACCACAATAAACTTTATAAAAGAATATAAGTCTTTCCCCTGCGTGGACCCGTGGTCTAGTGGCTTACATGAATTGATTCTTGAAAAAGAGACAGTTCATCTCCACACATGACGTTCGCCTGACTTGAAAAACTAATTTACCACAAGGAAAACGAGTTTCTCTCAGAGCGCGGAAGATCCCCGGTTCGAATCCGGGCGGGTCCACTCTTACTTCTTGTATCAAAACCAGGTCCCGGATTTGGAACGGGTCACGAACGCAGCGAAAGCGAAGTGACTCGACCCGGTTCGAATAGTTTCGCTCACGAAACGAACGAGAGCGAAGCTCGACTGTCCGGGCGGGTCCACTCTTATTTTAAAAGAAAGTCATCAACATATATCTCTACTTACCATCCTCAACTGGCATTTTCAACTGTACCTAAATTGGGGACAGTTGGAGCACAATGAATTCTCTCTTTTTGATCTTACCCCGTATTGTCTTGGAAAAGAGCATCAGTTAATAACCCTACAAACAAAATCCACTTCTTTTCTCAGATTGAATTTAATCTAACAACAATGAGAAAGAGGAGATTCTACACTACCAAAAAAACCATTCACAAAAAAGAAAGAGAAGAAAAAAAAAGAAAAAAACCGTTAGGTTTATTCTTCACCAGCTGCGACTGGAGCTGCTGCAGGGGCTGCGGCAGGAGCAGGTGCTCCTACACGAGCATCTTGGTAGGTTGTACCTTCAACTTCTACTTCCATACCAGAAAGTTCACCAGCTCTGTGGGCGATTACTCGACCAGCAAGGCGGGTGTCAGCACCAGTGTAACCAGCTACTAACATAGCCATGTTACCGTTTGCGTGTTCGAATAATTTAACTCGAGCACGGCCAGGTGTGAATCCTTCTGTACAGTCAGCAGGGCTTCCTACAAGTTGAGCTGCAACGGTGTTAACACAAGGTCCACCAACAACAATCAAGTTTTGAGCAGCAACATCAGTTACTTCGCTGTCAAGACGAGTTGCATCAACAACGGTTACGCCTGAAAGTTCACCACGAGCATCGACTCCACCAGATACTGCGCCAGCTTCAATAAAGACTTGAGCTTCTGCTTGCTGTTTAGGAACAGTTACAGTAAGTTCGTCAGCATTATTGTTGCTGCTGCCACTATCAGTTGCTTGAACAAGCAAGAGTCCGTAAGTAGTCATGGTTCGATCTTCATCAATATCCTGAAGACTTTGCATGGAGATGTTAGCGTTTAAGGTACTCTCTTCAGCACCAACATCCAAATCTACTTCGTTACTTGCAGCTTTCTGGATAAGAACTACAGTTGTCTCAGAGGCAGTTGCTTCATCAAGGTTGTCAGATGGGATACTCATGGTTACGTTGAACGTATGTCCGTTACCAGCAGCTGCATTAAGCAAGTTACCAGAAGATACAACAGTCGAACCGGCAACACCAGTATATGACTGAGATTGTACACCAGTACTTGCGTTACCAGCTAATGGATTAATAACAAGTCCATTCTGCGATACAATCGCTGAACGAGATGTGTTAGTGATGGTTCCACTCTGATCTAAGTCCATAGTCAAGTTTCCGGTCGTCTCATCAACAACGAATGCATACGATTTACCACCAACAATGACTGCACCAACTCCTAAGCGAGTAATACTGTCTGAACTCATGTTGTTCCAATCAGCAATAACAGCTGCAACAGTTGCGTTTGTAGCTGCATCGTAGGTATCTTGGTAGGTTTGACCTGATCCAATGTCGCTAAATTGAACTTCGTTGTTACTTGTGTCTAAGCTATCAAAGCGAAGAACATACGTGTACGTTGTCTCATCAGCGCTTGCCATAGGGTCATCAGATAACACAACATACGCATCTTCGTCAATGACGAAATAACTTGTGTTATAGGTCTTCTCTATAAGAGAACTACTACTCTTGTTATAGCTCGATGGAAACTCTGTAAACCAAAGTCGGTCGCTGTCGTCTCCAAAGACAAAGTTGTTTCCGGAGTTGTCAACAAAAGGCACGTTATATTCAGTACCAGCAACGTTAGTGAATCGTAATGTATACGAATCATCGCTACCAGCATCGAATTTAACTGTCTCAGAAGAAGCCTCATTAAGACCTTTGTAGGTTACATCCCAACCAGCGTGAAGCATACCTTGAGGTTCGTCAAGAGATTCACGTAAGCCGTGTCCAGCAGAAATGAAAGCTTCATCGCCGCCTTTTCCATCAGCTTTAAGTTGGTACTTAATGTCGGTAATTTCAAGGGTTGTACTTGTGTTTGAACCAGTGATTTTAACCTGAGCATCTTCAATGTTTTCTTCATTGATTTTAACACCAGAGGTATAGAAAGAACTATCACTAATACTAGTATCTTCTAACTCAATTTTGTCAGCACCAAGGAAGAATTCACATGATTGAATACCACCAGCAAAATCTTGGTAAAGTACTTCACTTACACCAATTTCAGTTCCGTCACTAAGACGATCAGTGTCACCATCGGTCAAAAGATCGGTAGTTTCACCGTTCACAACGAACTTACATTTGGTAGTATCAGCGAAGGCAAGTTCAACATTGTACGCTTGACCATCAATGGTGTAGGATTTAGGAGTTCCTAAACTTACTACATCACGAACAGCGCCGCCCATCATTTCAAGTTGAACATCAGTAGCGCCGCCACTTTCAGCGACTCTATTTGCATCAACAATGGTAAATTGTTTACCCATAATCCATACTGACTCATCTTCAAGATCATCTAAAGAGTTACTCACAAGGTCAGTTTCTAACCCTTCAGTAAATTCTAACTCGTATTCAAAGACATAGTCTCCATCTCCAAAGTAGAGAAAGTCGCTTGTTACGTCGTTATCATCTTCTGCAAAGGTAACCCGACCAGAATTTGATTTGGTACGAGTAAACGAACCTGCAGTTGTCTGAGTTTGAAGTCGTAAGAACTGATTTACTGGAGTTGTACCTTTATCAGTACTCATAGTATAAGACTTGAGTGCTTCAAGGTCAGAACCAGTTAAAGTTTCACGAACTTGACCAATATCTTCGTAGAGTTCAAGAAGATCTCCAGATTTAGAAACTGGAACTGCGTCTCCTTCAACAGTAACTTTACCAGCGCCTGCAGAAACAGGTTTATGGTACATCATACTTGCAGCGATATCAGTCATTGCAAGATTATCAACAGATGCTGCGGCTTCTCCTACAACGAAATAGCCATTGAATACGCCATCCTTAACGAACATATCAGGATAGTTCTTCAAATCTGCAGCCAATGCGCCCATTGCGGTTGCACCAAGCATACCTACGCCAGCGCCAACAGCGAAAAGGCGTTTAACCACTCTTTTTATTTTCATTTCAAAACACACCTCCGTGTTTGAATATTCTAGTTGTTACCCAAGTCAACCTCTAAAAATTACGAACAACGCATCACGACGATACGCCTCTTTTCGAATTTAGAGGTCAGACTTGATGTAAAGCCAAAGAATGACCCGATAAGGATTAATCTAAGACTTTACTGTGTGTACCTCTCCAGACAGAAAAACGTTTTATAAGCCTTTCGCAAAATCGAGGGTTAAAAAAACAAACTGTTTAGTTTTATGACTTATTTGTCGAAAATTTTTGAATATTATCAGTTCATCATCCGAAAATGACGAATTGCCAGATATAGAACAAAGTTCTATTTTTTTGAAGATTTGGAGTTCTTCAAAAGCCCACAATATCCTCAATCCCTCACAAACCAACATCACCTATATATAAGTACAGTTTTCTCAACACGCACATGAACCCACACCTAAACCCTACTCCCAACGAAACAACACTCCCCTCAACTCTCCCCCTTCCCCATTTTTTCACCCAATATTATAGATCATTTGCCTCCCTTACCCCCATCCAAAGCAAGGCAATCGCCGCAGGTCTCTTAGAATCTCAATCACTTCTCATCTGCGCCCCCACCGCATCAGGCAAAACTCTTATTGCCACCATGGCCCTAAGCAGAATTCTTGGTCAAGGCAAAGGCATCTACCTTGTCCCCCTCAAAGCACTTGCCAATGAAAAATATAAAGAATACAAGAAACTTCTTGAAAACACACCCTACAAAGTAACTATTGCGACCGGTGATATGGACGAAATTGATGCACGACTTGAAAAATATGATCTTCTCATCCTTACAACAGAAAAATTCGATGCTCTCATCCGCCACCGAATTCCCTGGCTCAACCAAGTCAAAGTCGTAGTCATAGACGAAATTCATCTTCTCCAAGACACCAGCCGAGGTCCAACCCTCGAAATCATCCTAACCCTTCTCAAAACCAGAATCAAACCCCAACTCATCGGACTCTCAGCAACTATTGGCAACCCCGCACAACTCGCCGACTGGTTAAGCACAACTCTCGTTCAAGACACCTGGCGACCTGTTGAGTTACATCAAGGAATAGACACCCCGCAAGGCAAGACTCAATTCTACAATAAAGACAAATCAAAACGAAACTGACAACGAACCGATTATACCCTCTAACAAGTCAACCCCCATATACTTACTAACTAAACACTTAGAGCACATACATTGTAAAAACTTAGATTGCTCACATAACCTTCCGAAATTAATCACTATGCCTGAATACCCCCGTAAGAATACCATTGTAAAATAAGATTATCAACGTTTTACCCATCAACACTAATCCCCGAAAAATTATAGAAAATAGCACGAAAAGATAAGAAAAATAAAATAGAAAAATAACACAAAAAATTAAACCAAACCGCTCAACACTATCGTCGTGAAGGTGCTTTACTCTTCTTGCCACCCATCATAAACCATCCAACTAACACGATGGCGACAACAATGACAACAACCCAAATCCAAGTTGACGAACCCGAACCGTTATCAACATCATCAGCAGGAGCAACGTCTGCTTGAGAAGGAGTTGGTTGTTCTGTTTGAGGCTGCGCATCACTTGGTTGAACTACAGGTGCCTGAACAGGTTCCGTCGTTGTAGGTTTAATAGTTGGTTGAGGCGTAGATACAGGCTGTACAGCAACTTGACCTGGTTGGGCACCAACAGCAAAGTAACTAAAACTTGGAGTCGTTGCACTATATGAATGCATTTCTCCTTGTGCTGTATGGGTCGTACCTTTATAGGTTGTTGTAAGACGTACCCAATCATTATTGACATAATGATACAACGCAACACCCGCAGCAGCCACACCATTAGATTGAACCCATGCTGTAGGAACAAAGAAATTTACCTGAGCACCAGAAACAATATTAGGTTGTGACGATGTTTTGGAAATTTCCATAAACTGATACGCTGTTGCACTAAGCGCACGGGTTCCTGCAGGACGTGTCGTTCCAAATGAACCTACAGAAAGGCGTAGGTCAGATGCATCTTTACTCAAAGTTGCAACAACAGAAGCAACAGCAATTCTGCTATCAGTGGAAGTCAATGTTGCAGTCTCACCTTGTTTAAGATTACTCCAACTCTTCACAGTTGTACTAGTGGCAACATTTGTAACGATTGCTCCGCCACCTCCCCCACCACTGCTACTTCCACTCGAGGAAGATGCTGCAGAAACAGTAAAACCAGTAGTGTTAGTCACACTATGACCAATATCATCTGTTGCAACACATGTTGCCGTATAACCACCAGCACTTGTCAGACCTAAATGACCACTAACCGAAGTAGTGACATTCGAATCCACACTATCCGTAGCCGTACAAGTACAAGTAGGATCAGTTCCTAAAGTAACACTCGTACAAGAAAGGGCAGTGAATGTAGGTGGATTTAAATCCACATAGAAAGTAGTGGTTTCTGTTGCGTTAGATAAATTAACCGAATTATTAGCAATAACAGTAAGTGTGTAGGACCCATCTCCCAAAATAGAAATATTAAGAGAATTGTTTGACCACTGACTTACTAAAGCACCATATTGAAACGCAGGAGATAACCGAACCTGGCCACTACTATTAGACAAGTTATAAGTGACTGAAACTACATTGGTTACTGAGTCAGTGATAGTTGCATTTATCAAAGTACTCGTGTTAGTTTGGTTAAACACAACTCCACTACTAGGGGAAAGAAAGGTAACCAGTGGAGCCGAATTATCAACTCGAACATTCGTAATGTTCAGATTTGCAGTTGCAGCAAACGTCGTCGAGTTAAAGTTAGTACCGGCAGCCGATTGGTTGAACGCATAACCAGTGACATTATAGTTCCCATCATTAAGAAGACGAGTATTAACCTGGTAGCGCCAAGATGTATTTGTTGCTTCGTTGGGTGTTGCGTTACTAAAGTTCGCAACCATAAACCCTCCCGACTGGTTCCAAAAACCCCAAGTAACGTTCGTAGCATTAATCGTAGTCATATTAAGCAAAAATGTACCCGTAATGTTCTGGCTATTAATCGGCCCCAACACAGTGAGCGTAAGCTGACCTTCAGCAATTGCAACAACAAGTATAGCTGCAATAACCACAAATAAAGATAATAATATTGTTGTACGTTTCAATCTAAACACCTCTTTTGATGACACTTTCAACCTAAAATAAATAACACAGAAAGTGAAACTAAGTTCTAGAACAGATATTCAGGTTAATAAAGATTTTGTTTTCAATAAATTAAAACAAGAGATAAAAATTACAAAAAAAAGTTATAAAAATTGTTAAATGCACTTTTTTAATAGATTTTCAAGATAATGTTCAAATGTAAAATGCATCGAAAACTATCAACAATAAGTTAGAAAACAAGTTAAAGTTGACCTTCTGAAAATATTACCCGAAATCTTTAATCACTTTAAGAACCAAATCGAATTCTCTACGAGCATACGTTTTCTTATATGAAGCAACCAGGCCACGCAAAATATCTTTATCAACAACCAACCCTTTACGTACAAACCTCTCACGCAACCTACACAAATAATCCACAAATTGAGTTACATTTTGAGGACGTAAATCAGCGTGAGCTCGCTCAAAATCAATAAGAACTGGTACATACTTCACAACCCCCACAGAAGAAACTGTGTTTGAAATAATAATATGTTTAAACGGATGATGCATCTCCTCTTTGGTAATCCCTAATGTATCTAAAACAAAACACTGTTTTAACAAATCCATAACAACCCCCACAATCTCTTCAACGGAATGAGTCGTAATCCATTCCTCGAATAAAACTCCTTCAATAAACTCAAGAACCAGAAACCCCTCCCCTTTCACTAACAACCTAGCTCCAATTTTCTTCAAATTTACCTTCGACAAAATCTGCGCTTCACGAACACTACTTGCCATGGAAGCACTTCCCAACTGCTCAACTTTAATCGCAACCTTCCTCGTGCCTTTAAAACCACGATACACCCTCCCCCTCTTACCCTTAGCATGAAATGAAATAGACCTAATACCCAGAGCCTCCAACTCAACAAGAAGAGAAGACCGAGTAATCTTATAGACATACAACTCCTCAAAAGAAATTTTCGTACTTCCGACAAGTTCCCAACCCAAAAGACGATCCCGCAAAATCTGATCAATCTTAACCTTATTAGTCAATGTTGAAAACAAAAATAAAACAATCCCCCCTCGATTAAGATGTGAAACAACACTTTCAAAAAACCGTTCTGAAATCTCCCACCCATTTTTACCACCATATAATGCCAGATTATGAATACCCTCATCCTGCGGCAAATAAGGCGGATTGAAAATAATTGTATCGAATTTTCCACGAACCTTTTCAAAAAGATCACTCTGAATAATTGTAAGCTTCGCAACTCTTTGCTTTCTTTTTTGAAAACACAACTCTTCAATAACCGCAGGATTGATATCAACCGCTGTGACACTGCTCACTCGCTTATTTTTCAACGCCGTGAACGCCTGAATACCTGATCCCGTACCAACATCAAGCACAGTACCAAAAGCATATTTTTCAACTACTTTAGCAAGAAGGATAGAATCCTCAGCGGGTTCGTAAATAGAATCGTGCATACACGCAAAACACCCCCTTCCTAAATAAATATTCCTAGATGAAATGTGATAGATATACCAATATACCCTCGTGAAGTTGATAGTGAAGTTTATAGCAAAGTACGATCTCAACAATTCCAAAAGAAAATGTAAATCAAAACACCAGAATCAATTAACCACATTGAGCGAACTAAAAGCCTACCCAAAAATCACCCCATTAAAACTGCCACACCACATTTTTATTAAAAAAAAATCACATTGAAAACATCTATTCTTTCTCTTCAATTCTTCCTCTTCAACTCCGCAATCTCCTTCTTTAAGTGCAATAAAATTTCCAATTGCTTCTGATCAATCTGTAAATCGCGAATATCTTTCTCTAAATCCAATTCAGCTCGAGCCTGATCACGTTTAGCAGCACGATTCTGACTCATCAAAATAATCGGAGCCTGCACCGCAGCCAGCATTGAAAGACCCAAATTGAGTAAAATGAAAGGAAAAGGATCATACGCAGATACCAAAATGACCGCATTAAGGATAATCCATCCTATCAACACAACAAAAAAAGTAGTGATAAAACTCCAACTTCCACCAACCTCAGCGATTCTATCCGATAACTTATCAAGCTTCTTCAAATCTCTCTTATAAAGAAGATCAAGTCTTTGAAGAGTACTTTCAACTTTGTGAATTTCATGCTCAAAAACTTGAATAATATCCTCCTCCGCATCAAAAAGAACGCGAGACGTAGAATATGAAGATGAATCTTTATGAGTAAGTTTTTTCACAGCCATTCTAACACCATTTTTAACACCATTTTCATAGACATCTACGCCACCCTAATCTACTCTTTCTATACCCTTAATCTACACCTTCTACTTCCTAATCTACACTCTAAAATCTACACCCCAAAATTTACACCACCCTATATCCAATCGATTCTTTGAGAACATCATTTGCTAAATCACGATGCGACTCACTCTCACTATACACAGTATAGAGAACTGTTCCCTTAGAAACACGTACCCCATTACGAACATGAACATAAACGCCTGCCCCCTTATCCAAAGGAGCACCAGCAACTCGCGCCACCCGAGCAATAATCTCATTATCAATCTCTTTCACGACTCCAGCACGCACTGAACGCACATCAATTGTAAACGACCCCAATTTCATTGGCTTCTGGACACCCTGAGCCCGAATCATCTCTTGCATTTTCACATGAGCCTTCCCACTCACTAAAATTTCCGAAACGCGAGTAAACGCCTGACTCATTGAACATTTACAAACCATCTGGAGTAATTGGGCCGCCATAAAGAGAGCTTTAGAACGTAAATCTTGAGGTGCCGCAGGTTCATTACGTAACACCGACATAACATCATTTGCTTCCAGAAGAGGACCTACCCCATATCCAATCGGCTGTGAGCCATCAGTGATAATCACACGCATCGTCATTCCTAAACGCTCTCCCACCGCCGTAAACATTTTTTTAAGATGCTCAGCTTCCGCACGTGTTTTGACCTTTGCCGTTTTCCCCATGGGAATATCAATCAAGACGTGTGACGAACCAACAGAATATTTCTTCGCCATGACTGATGCCAACATCTGACCCTCAGCATCAATTGAAAGAGGATGTTCAACCGTAATAATCTTATCATCAGCAGGTGCTAAATTCATCGCCCCACCATGGACAATACATGCACCTGTTTTCTTAACAACCTGTTTGATTTTTTTCTCGGAAAGCATGACCTTTGCTAAACACTCCATTGTATCTGCTGTTCCCGCAGGTGATGTAATTGCCCGTGAACTAGTTTTAGGAATAGTATAACCAGCCGCCGCAATAATGGGAATCACAATCATCGTCGTACGATTTCCAGGAAGTCCGCCTATACAATGTTTATCCAACGTTGGCTTTCCAAAATGAAGTTTTTCTCCCGTATCAACCATCGCTTTAGTCATATCAACCGTTTCGCGCAAATCCCATCCATGCACAAACCCCGCTGACACAAAATACGTTTTTTCAATATCACTTAATCGATCATGAGTAATATCATCAATAATCGCAAATAACTCTTTATATGACAACTTTGTACCAAACAACTTCTTTCGAATATATTCCAGCGACTCCGGCTTACCAGCATATCGCACTCGCACCATATTCCCTTTTGTAACACGTAACTGCGTCAAGACCTCTTCAAACAAACCAATTGAACCTTCAGGCACCGCCTTTTCGTTTTGTGCAATATCAAGTAAACAAATAATTTCTTTGGGATGATCTTTAATTGCAATCCGATCTCCATTATGTAAATCGAGACGCAACGCATCATTCTTATGCAAGATAGCAACCAACGGACCACCCGTTGCAATATCCATATCCTTAACTTTAAAACGCATACCTATCCCTCTTTTTTATGCAGCTCACTAATTCCACCTGCAAACCTATCTAATCATCTATCTAATCAAAATGAATCATTTTATTGTTTATATAGATTTGGGATGGTCGAGTTGAGAAGAAAGCAAAACATCAAATCTTTAAATCTAGACACACACTTTTGAGCCTATTACAATCCTGTCCTGATCCTGCCTAGGTTCTGTCCAGGCCCATTACATAAAAAGATTTAAAAAACACCGCTTGATCTGACCTGTTTAGTGGGCCCGTGGTCTAGCGGTTACGGAAATGAACAATTCCGCCACAGATGACAGCGCCCTTACAAGAAGACATGAATGGTTCAAACCAAACAAATGCTTCTCTGAAAGGCGTTAGTCCCCGGTTCAAATCCGGGCGGGCCCATTTATACTTCTTTTATCAAAACCAGATTACGGATTTGGAACGGGTCACGAACGCAGCGAAAGCGAAGTGACTCGACCCGGTTCAAATACCTTGTGAGGGACCACAAACCCCTCGGGTTTGAGTGTCCGGGCGGGCCCATTTTTATTTTCCCATTCATTTCTTATAGCCCATATCTTTCTCTAAAACCACACTTTTTATATACCAAAACTAATCTAAGATCACCGTGGATCAAAAAATCTTTGACATGCTTCTCGAGGAAGAAGAGATTAGCTGGAAAGCTATTCTTCAAGACCTTGTAAAAAGTGAACAGATGGACCCTTGGGATATCGACATCAAACTTCTTGCCCAAAAATATCTTCAAGTCATTAAAGAAATGCAAGGACACGATCTCAAAATCTCTGGAAAAATTTTGCTCGCGGCTGCTTTCTTACTCAAACTCAAATGCGCAAACTTACTCGAAAAAGATTTCACCCGACTCGATGAACTCATGAGTCAAACCGAAAGCCTCGAAGAACTCGAAGAAGAAATTTTTGAAGGTGTTGATGGCGAAAAACGTGTCAAAGAAAAATATCAACTCATCCCACGCAACCCTCAACCCCGTAACCGTAAAGTCTCACTCCACGACCTCATTGATGCTCTTCAACACGCCATGGTCAGCAAAAAACGTTTCCTTGAAAAAATCAGACCCGTAAAATTCAAACTTCCCGAACACAAAGGTGACATCATGGAAGCCATTCGCGACGTCTATCAAAAATTGATTTACTATACACAAAAAGATTCCAAAACCACTATTCCGTTCAGTCGACTTCTCCCACCCAAAAGCGGCAAAGAAGACAAAGTCTACACCTTCGTTCCCCTCCTTCATCTCGAAAACCAACATCGCGTCGAAATGGAACAAAAGAAAGCATTTGAAGAAATTGCAGTAACGTTACGAAATAGAACACCTAAAAAGACAGCACAAAAAGCATAGCAACAACGCAAAACGTAACCCCACCAAATCTTCAATCTCTCCTCCACTTCTCGTGCCCTTCACAACCTTTTTAAACCTCCCAGCTACTTCTCAAATACAAAAAAACAAATAGCAAAAAGTGCAAATCGAGTAAAATAACCCATGACCGCCGTAAAATCAACCAAGAACATCACCGTACCTACAAAACTAGTCGACCAGGTCATTGGTCAGGAAGAAGCAGTTAACATTATCAAAAAAGCTGCAGGACAACGTCGTCACGTTCTTTTAATTGGTGATCCGGGAACCGGAAAAAGTATGTTAGGCCTAGCTCTCGCTGAACTCCTTCCTCGCTCTGACCTTAAAGACATTCTTGCATTTCCTAATCCCAACGACGAAAATAATCCTACCATTCAAGAAACACCCGCAGGTAAAGGCCGCGATGAAGTCAAGCGGCTTCAAATTGATGCTAAAGAAATGCTCAAGAGTAACAATTTTCTCTTATTCATTGTCGCAATCATCACCTTAATCGCACCCTGGTGGATACGCTATCACTACAAATCAGACATTATGTTTGCTGCATTCTTTCTCGGAGGCATGATTTTTCTTGCTGCCTTTGCCATGATGTTAAGCATGGGACCACGTATGTTCAAGCAAGGAATCATCATCGCACCCAAAGTCATCGTCGACAACTTTGGCAAAAAACAAGCACCATTCTTTGACGCGACCGGTGCGCATGCCGGTGCTCTCTTAGGTGATGTTCTTCATGATCCATTTCAATCAGGTGGATTAGGAACCCCCGCTAACCAGCGCGTTGTCGCAGGAATGATCCACAAAGCCCACATGGGTGTCCTCTTTATCGACGAAATTGCGACGCTTCACCCTCGAACACAACAAGAACTTCTATCTGCAATTCAAGAAAAGAAATTTCCTATTACTGGTCAATCAGAACGTTCAGCAGGAGCCATGGTACGCACCGAAGCAGTACCTTGTGATTTCATTCTCGTTGCCGCAGGCAATCTCGAAACAATCAAAAAAATGCATCCCGCTCTACGCTCACGTATTCGTGGTTATGGATATGAAATCTATATGAACGAAACCATGACCGATACCCCCGAGAACCGTGAAAAAGTCTCACGCTTCGTTGCCCAAGAAGTCAAAAAAGAAAACGGCAAAATTCCCCACTTTACCGGTGAAGGCGTCGCCTCAATTATTGAAGAATCACGACGACGTGCCAATCGTAAAGGTCACCTCACTCTTCATCTTCGTAATCTAGGAGGATTAATACGTGCTGCGGGCGATCTCGCCAAAGAAGAAGGTGTTGAAGTGACTGCTAAACACGTCAAAGCCGCAAAACTCCTTGCCCGTCCTCTTGAACAACAAATCGCCGACAAATACATCGAACGCAAAAAAGAATACGAAGTCATCATGACCTCAGGCAAACGTGTTGGACGTGTCAATGGTCTTGCCGTAATTGGAGAAGGCAGTGCCCACTCTGGCATTCTCTTACCAATTGAAGCAGAAGTCACCCCCGGCGGTAAAAAATCAGAAATTATTGCGACAGGAAAACTCGGTGAAATCGCCAAAGAAGCAATCAAAAACGTCTCGGCTATTATTCTCAAATACTTTGGTGAAGACATCAAAGAAAAATACGACATCTTCGTCCAATTCCTTCAAACCTATGAAGGCGTCGAGGGCGATAGCGCTTCCATTGCGGTTGCGACAGCGATCATTTCCGCACTCAAAGACATTCCTATTCGACAAGATGTTGCCATGACCGGATCACTCTCTGTAAGAGGAGACGTTTTACCTGTAGGAGGTGTCTCATCGAAAGTAGAAGCAGCTATTGACACTGGTATCAAAGTAATTATCGTACCCCACTCCAACATGCAAGACATCGTTATTGACGAAGCGAAACTTGCCACTGTCAAGATTATTCCAGTCCATACCATCCAAGAAGTCCTCGACAACGCCCTTGATTGGGAAGGCAAAGAAAGCCTACGAGAAAATATCTTTGGCGGAAAAGTAGGGAAAAAAGGGAAGAAACCAGCACAGTAAAAAGACCAACCAAAACCTTTAAAAACCACCTCCTAATTTAGCTTCATTATGGCACGATCTCAATTTCGATCTCAACGAAAACCCAGTGGCGGACGCTTTCATGCATTCCGTACTAAACGCAAATCTGAACTTGCTGGCTTTCCATCACTAACCAAAGTGTCTCCTGATCGCAAGTTTCAAACCAAACGTGTTGTTGGTAACAATACCAAATTCTCGCTTCTAACCGTCCATGACATCAACGTCACCGATAAAAACGGAAAAACCAGTAAAACGCCTATTCTTAACGTTGTCGACAACGCTGCAAACAAAAACTTGGTTCGACGTAACATCGTCACCAAAGGCGCTGTTGTTGAAACAAAACTTGGTCGCGTTCGCGTCACCTCACGACCTGGACAAGAAGCCAGTGTTAATGGTAAATTAGTCTAGAGTTTTTATTTTTCTCTTTCACACATTTTAATCTAATCTCTTCAAAGAGTATATTCTAATAAACAAAGGTATATAAGAACAAAGAAAGAGATTTCAATTGAAAAAAGATGTGTGGAATATTTGGTGCTTGGGGAGTTGAAAACGCAGCTGTTGCTACATTTTTAGGTCTCCATTCTCTTCAACATCGAGGACAAGAAAGTGTCGGAATAGGAACTCTTAATGGCACAATTGAAGTCGCACGAGGATTGGGTATTTTATCGGCAGATGCAATTTCTTTAGAACAACTAACAAAGCTAAAAGGTGACAAATCTGTCGGACAAGTGCGTTATAGTACACAAGGCGACCCCAATATTCAAGAAGCCCAACCATTTGAATTTAGAAACCCTCACAATGGTCACCACATTGCTTACGTCCATAATGGTCAGTTAAATGGAAATAACGGATGGCAGACCACTCGCTCCGACTCAGAGCGATTTGGCCATGCATTTGCGCAGAGTTCAGGATCATTAGAAGAACGAGTTTTTGGAATGCTCTCAAAACTATCATCTCAAGGAAGTTATGCTCTCTGTATGCTTACGCACGATCCAAAAGAAGGCGATGCATTAATTGTTGCAAAAGATCCCCATGGAAACCGACCTTTAGTTATGGGAAAAACACAACAGGGAGGATATGTTTTTGCTTCAGAGGATTGTGCTTTACAATCAGTACGCATCGGTTTGAGAATGCAATTTGAATTTCAGCGCGAGCTTGCTCAAGGAGAAGTAATAATTATCACTAAAGATGGCATGAAAACATATGGTCCTGACCTTCTCCCCAAGCCAATCAAACCTTCAACCCCATTACCCTGTTTTTTTGAAGCAGTCTACTTCGCTCGTCCTGACAGCCATATTTTCGGACACTCCGTTCATGCTATACGACAAAATTTAGGAAGACAGCTCGCTATCGAAGCACCTGTTAATGCCGACATTATTGTTCCTGTTCCCGATTCTGCTCAATATATTGCAGAAGGATACGCACGCCAAAGTGGAATTCAATTTGAAAAAGCGATTACCAGAAGCCATTACATTGGAAGAACATTTATTGATCCAGCAAGACTCATTAAGGTTGGAGATTTTGCCGATTCTCGTCTTCTGTCAATAGTTCGAAAATTCGGATTTGTAGAAGAATTAATTCATGATCAACGTATCGTGCTTGTTGACGATTCAATTGTACGTGGAAATACCATGCGCTCCCTTGTAAAAACCCTCTATGAATTAGGTGCAAAAGAAGTTCATTTACGTATAGGTTCACCCCCTACGACAAACTCTTGTTATTTTGGAATCAACACGCCAACGACGCAAGAATTAATTGCCAACGGACGTAATGTAGAACAAATAATGCAATTACTCGATTATGAAGCAACTTGCCACCCTACAAGTCTTCAATTTCTAAGCTATGAAGGAACAATGGCGCAAATCCCATACGCGAAAAATGGCGTATGTGATGCCTGTGTAACAGGAGATTATAAAATGCCTCAAGGAAAGTAACCGAGTACTACAGTAATCTACCCCTCATTTAGAAGCCAATAATTTCTCAAACCTCCCCCCCCAACTCATTGGCCAAAATGATACCCTATCACTTCTTGTACGCGATCATTCCCAGGAACAATTTCAACTTTAGAGAGAAAATAACACAACTCTCCTCCAGATCGTACTCCCTCTACACAAACATAGGGAATATGTAAAGAAGACACATCAGCTATAATAGAATGAGAACCAGAAGCATACTCAAGACGAGAAAACCAACGCGGATCAAAATCGATCCCATCCATCAAAACCTGCTTTCCCCTCAATTTACCAACCAGTTTTTGTGAGTATGATTCTCCCATCAATGATAAAAACGCATTAGGGCGTCCCACATCGGGATCACAAATGCCCATCTCCCCAAGAGATACAACTATTGGACTCTGTCGAACACCCATCTCTTCTCCCGCCGTACGTACATGAAAATCTATAAATGAGTTGGAAGTAACAGGACCTTCGTCTTCTCTATCTTGATAGTGATGTAAAACCGCAATAGGCTGATCACGAAACTCATGAAAATATCCCACTAAAGCACGTACATTTCTGTCTACTTTTGGATCATAGTTTAATCCATACGCGCAAAATAGTACATCTTGAACAATATCTCCTGTTGTACCCCCATTCACTATCTCTGCACGACGAGCATTAAATTCTTTCATCAACGCATCATACACTTCCCTTTCCCGCTTATCAGTAGCTTGTGCCATAACATCCAACTGATCAAGACGCAATTGTAATTGAAGCGGTTGAGCAAGAGTTTTCAATGGATCATAAAGAAGTTCGACAGCTTTACGATCGGCAAACGCTGAAGTTCTTTGATACATATCTCGCAGTTCATAACATCTATCAAGAGAAACTAATTCCATTTTTAACCTTAATATTATCACGATAAAGACCTCTTTAAAAAACTTATGAGAAAAAGAGGAATTGGGTAATAAAAGTTAGAATAAAAACTTACCACTGGACGCACTGGTCAACTCCCAGAACGGTATATAAACCACCCCCACCCTCATAATTCCATGAAAAACGTTACGAAAAACGAGGTGATATCAATGGTCGACTTAACGACGAAAACCATTCGAAACTTGTTTGAGAAACAAGTACAAGATTTGACCTTTCGCACGCGCATGCACAAAGAAGATTCATTTGATGTACAATTTAATGGAGGCTGGTTACGATGAGTATGAAAGAACGAATTTTAGAACTACAACGCAAATACGAGGTTGATCCCATGGAAACACAAACCTATATCGATGATTTTGAGTATGAACCAATAGCGTGTTAAATATTGCTAAAAGAAATCTAATCAAAATTATTTTTGATTTATATTATTTTTGATTTGCTTCTATTGATTTTTAGAAATGGTCAACAATATTAATCTTAGTAAGATCTCCAACCACCGCAAATTAGGAAGTAGAAGAAGCAAGTACACTCTCCAAAATATCCAGTGTTTACCAATTCACCATTGGTCATTGACCAGACATACACCAGACATACACCAGACATACACCAGACATACTCTTGACAATCAAAAAAGATCACCGACGTATTTGTGCAACAGCTTGAGGATTTAATTGTATATGTTGTAGATTTTGACCAACATCATGTAACCTATCACTAACCTGAATAATATGTCCCACTGGATCTTCTCCTGGATGATTATGAGCCACTTCTTCTTCTTTGATTAAGCCAACCCTGTTCCAATCAATTATGGACCTAATATTTTGCGCTACTAAAGGGCACACCTGAGTCCCACTAATAAGATTAGCAATAGCATTACCACAAATCCCTGCAGCATCAGCGTGACGACCGCGATAAGAGGGAGTATTGAATAAATCCATACATTGAGGACTATAATCGTATCCATATTGCTCGTGGCCCCTTCCATAACGATGTAAAAATTCGTGACTAAGCAAGGAATTCATCCCTCCCCCATAGCCGTATCGAGTAGTAGGTCCTGTAAGAAACCATCGTTGAATCGCATCCGAAGATCTTCCCTGCATAAAATCAACATTTACACCTATAAATGCAAATGCATTTTGACCACGAGGATGATCAGGGTTAGATGTAGGTTGAACATATCGATTACAAAATTGATTACTTTCATCAATTATTGGCCAACTTACCCCTGCAGAATGAACCCTACTAAACCAAAAGAACGCTTCAGGGAAATAGGTATTATGGTCAGCATACCACTGACGAATAAAATCATTCTCAGTTCCTCCACGATATTGATCGGGAAACCGGGCATGATATATATTTCTCACCTGATAACCATAATTTTGATTAGGTGTTTGTGAACAAAGATACATACTTGCCCTATTAAACGTTTCACGAATAACCGAATCAGGCACATCAATAAAAGTAGTATCAATAAAAACATCAGCAGTAATCAAATGCTCATAACGGCACAACACCGGTTGAAAACGACCACCACGACATACAGCATTCGCCCCTTCTCCTCCAACAACATCATATTCCCCTACTGAAGAAACAAATTCAGACGGAGTAAAAGAATCAAGTATTCCATTAACGGTATTACTCCCCCACGTAGCAACGTCTGCTTGCGGCTCCATACTATGATATGGACCACATCCTAACCAATTACTATTATAACATGCCAAATTTGACACAATTTGACCAGTGTCATAGCAAGTACCATCTAACGCAACACACTGATCTTGTTTTTGACAAACTCCATGACGAGCAGCAGGAACTGTACGAAGTTCACCAGGACCGTAACTTTGAGTTTTGATAAGCCAGTTATTCCCAGCACCACATTTTAATGGACTATTAGGAAGATAAAATTGACCAACATCACGACAAATATAAGTACCTGCCCCCATATCTACCAAACACTGGTTTTGTCGTGCGCAAACACCCTCTTGCAGAGCTGAGACTCCAGGCATAACGCTTCGTACAGCATACCCCCAATTATGGTTAGCACTACATGTTAAACCGTTTATGAGGGTATTAAGGGGTTGACATCCATTTACCGTATCAACACACATCGCTTGTTGAGGACACGCTGCCTTGTGAAGAGATGGAAGACCGATATTTTCTCCAGGAAAATAACTTTGAATGGCATACGCCCAATTATGATCAGAACCACAAATATACCCACGCTCTACCGTCCCAAGATTTAAACATACCTGAACACTATTAACACACTGATTAGCCTGTTGACAAATTCCCTTTCGACCAGCAGGAGCCGTACGATCCTCATCAGGAACATAACTTTGAATGGCATATCCCCAATTATTGTCAAATCCACACGTTAAACCACTCACGACAGTTCCAGCTGCAACACAGGTTCCATCTAACTTGAGACATTGATTAGATCCACGACCCTGAGCTGGCGGACAAAAACCATGTCGAGCAGCAGGTCTATTTCGATCCTCATTAGGAACATAACTCGCTATCGCATAGCCCCAAGTATGATTAGGACCGCAAGTTAATTGACCATTGAGAGTTCCTTGTACAACACACTCTCCGTTAAAACGAACACACATATCTCGCTGTTGACACACACCTTGATTTACGGCACCATTAGAGAAAGTACTTGTCGTCGCATACCCCCAATTATTGTCAGAACCGCAAGTTAAACCACTTGCAACAGTACCAACAGCAACACATGTTCCATCAGCAGCAACACACATAGTTTGTTGAGGACACATTCTCATTATCGTCACTATTTGTCCCTGTTCATCAGGAGCCTGACTTGTCACCTCATACCCACCTTGAACCTGTCGAAACGCATTGCCCGTCACACTAGCAGAGAACGAAAAAGAATTATGATCAACATAAAACGCACCCAATACCAACGCCATCAATACGATAACAATATATGGAAGAGTATGGCGCACCAAAAAAGTAAGCAATTCAACATATAAAAAAGATTGGCAACACTACAAAGTAACAAAACCTACTCCCTCAAAAAACCATCGCCTCAAGCATGCTGCCCGTCATTTGCCGAAAGACTTTAAAGTAGCCCTCCCCTCCACTTTGCAATGGAGATTATAACCCCTACAGAGTTTAAAAAACAAGAAGAAAAATTCTGTGAAAAAATAACCAAAGGTGCCATATTCATTTATCCTACTGACACCATCTATGGCATCGGTTGCAACGCCCATAACGCTACCTCCATAAACCTTATTCGTAAACTCAAACAGCGCCCCACACAACCTTTTTCTATCTGTGTTCCATCCAAAATCTGGATTAAACAACATTGTACCATCGATAAAAAAATTCAACAAGCAATCAACAAACTTCCTGGCCCTTATACTCTTCTCCTCCAACTTAAAAACAAAAAAGCCATCGCCAGTAATGTTAATGGCAACCTAGAAACCGTTGGCGTACGAATCACAAAACACTGGTTTCAGAGATATATCTTTAAAATGGATTTGCCCATCGTCACAACGTCAGTAAATAAACATGGCCAACCATTCATGACCTCATTAGGAAATCTCAATCCAAATTTTGAACGGAATGTCGAGTTCTGTATCTACGAAGGACCAAAAGACGGTCGACCCTCAACAATTATAGACCCGCAAAAAGAAGAATACAAAGAAAGGTAGAAAAAAAGAAAACAAAAATCTAAATCAACTTCTAAACCCATACCGCCAAAATCACACCACTAATCAATAAGCACACTAAATAATAGCCAGTATTAAGCACATAAAGTGAAAACGGTTTATTTTCCCATAAAACACTACCAAAAGCAACAGTTGCAATAAATCCAAGCCAACCAATCACTCCAATAAACATACCTTCAAGTGCTGTCGTTGCACCAGCATAACGAACCAAGTGAGCAAGAATAAACGTCATCAATAAAGCAGTCACTAAACCTCCAAAATATCGCAGACCCATATTTGACTTATCCATTTTTTTAGGATCAATTTTCATTAAACGAACCCATTGCTTACCAAATAATGGACCGTACCATAAAGCACCTAACACATACTGGATCAAACCAGCAACCACAATTGCAACATAATTCAATGTAACCATACGAACACCTCTAACCTAACCAATAAAAGAGAGTTTAAATAATTACCCATTAACAAAAACACGATTTAACAAAAACGTACAACAAGACTTACTTCACTAACACAACCTTCTCCCCATCAACCAAAATAGTTGGATTCTTAAAAACCTGCGGCAAGTATAAAGGCAACGTTCCTTTTCGACCCCGCACGCACAACTCAATAGAAGCAGTTCCTAAAACTAAATGATCCAGAGTACGTGATCCAATTAAAAGAGAATGAGGATTCAAACCAACACCTATCCCTGCAACCAAACCCACCATTTCCAAATCATACCCCCTCTCCCCTAACCGTTCCATCATTTCTTCAAAAACACCAGCATGCTTACCTTCCCAAGAAACAATTTTTCCATCAACAACTAACAGTGTGACTGGCTCATCGAGTAAAATACTTTGAGAATCAGTTGCAATACTTCCATCAACTACCACCGTTCCATTCGCCATTATTTTCTCAGAAAAACGTAAATACAATATACCAGGAGGAATATCGCCCCCATGCCCCCTTGTAAGATATTCACCACATTCTAGAACCGACCCTCTACCCTCAATACTAACAGTTAAATCAGTTCCCGCTGTAGTTTTAAATCGTAACTCCTTCGCTTTATCCAATTTCTTCTTAAGAACAGCTGCCTGCTTACGCATCCGCTCTGAACTCACAAACATCGACTCCCATAAAAGACCACAATGATTTAATGAAATTTGATTTAAACCAGTCGTCAGAATAAAACGATGTCCCTGCCGTTCACAAAATATCTCAAAACCAATCAAAGAAGAAAAACGACCCACACAATCAGAAACAGCAACAATAATGATACTATTTTTCTCCAACATTTCTAACGCTTTCACAACATGAGCATCCATAAACATAAATTCTTTTTTAAGCTCCTGAAACAAACAAGTCACATGTAAATCATTCTTACGAGCACCTAAGTAATATCCATAGGCGACCATCGCTGACAACTGCTTTTCACCAACCCCATAATCACTAATTATCAAAACCTGTTCCTTGCGCAAATGCACTGCATGTTTGAGCAATTTATAGAAACGAGATGCTTCTTTATCTACTTTAGCACGAAGAGCATCAGAAAGACCGAACATTACCTAAAGACCACTTGCCCACTTAAAAAGATTGTGTAGATCAAGAGCAGTTACTGGTCCTGAATTATAACTATTGCACCACCTAGAAGGGTCGTTTCACTTCCTCTATCACCAATAACATAACCCCATGGATTAAGGAGTGCAGAAGCATTATCATCATACATCCAATCTCCTCCTCGATTAATTCGTCGTAAATGAAATCGCGCATGAGGATACGTAATAACTCTATCGCATTGAATATATTCCTGTTTTTCCAACACGCTAACTACTCCCTCTAATGAAGTATAAACTGGTTCTGAAACAGTAGCTTGTGAAACGTAGCCCCAATGACCATCTTTAGTATTATAAATTGTAAGAGCATGTGCAACTAAGCCCTCTTGTATTGGTTGCACATACGTAAGAAAAACGTCACCAATAAAATCCATGTTAAATAAAAATGGAATCGGAAGAACCGCATACTCATCACAAACACCATATCCCCTGTTAGTTGTCCCTAAAGGACTCCCATATGAAATATCTAACAAAGCAACCTTAAAACGAGCACTCAAAACATGTGGGTAAGAAATACCACTTCCAGCAAGGAATTTTCTATATCCCTCTAAGTCATGAACACTTGCAACCATACTATCAAAATCTTCCGGAGAAAAAATATGGGTTGGTTCAATAATATTATCCTGAGCAGGAACGGGAGGTAATTTTTCTACATTACATTGAAGAGGGTTTTGAACAGACCACTGTCCTCCATACGGCCAAGCACGAGCCGATCCACAGCCCACCAGAAGAGATAAGAGTGTAACGCCAGCAATGTGTCGCATTAACAAGCAAGTACTTTTGAAGCTTATATATACTTTGATTATGGAGAATATAGAGGAATTGATTATTACTTTTCACAATTATTATTACTTCTCACAATTAAGTCACTTTCCTAAACTTCGCTACGAAAAAACCTTCTGTATCGTTATCCTGTGGCCACAATCGCAACGAGTGTTTCACATCAGGATGATAGTCAACGCCTTTAAACGACATTACTGGTGCACCTAAGATCAAACCCGGTAACGTAACCGGAACGACACGCGCACTCGGCTCTGTCTTCAACAAATAATCAACCACACCTTCATTCTCCTCAGGCTCAACCGAACAGGTTGAATACACCATCTCGCCACCCGGTTTCAAATTAGCGAACGCCGTCGTAACCAACTCCTTTTGTTGACGCGCCAGCTTAGAAATCATGTTGGCATTCCAAATCATTACCGTCTTAAGACTCTTACGAATCGTTCCTGTCCCAGAACAAGGAGCGTCTACCAAAATTTTATCAAATACAAAACCTGCAAACCGTTTACCATGCATTAATGTAATCACACAATTTGTTAAACAACATCGCTGAACGTTAATGCCCAAAGATGCCAATCGTAATCCTTTGTAATCATTAGCAACTAAAACCCCAGTATTATTCATCATCGCCGCAAGTTGCGTCGTCTTACTACCTGGTGACGCACACATATCTAACACCAGATCACCCTCAACCGGAACCAGCACAATTGGCGGCACCATCGACGCTGCTTCTTGAACATAAATATACCCAATTTGATGCTCCAACAGATTACCCACATCTTTACGATCAGGATGAGTTATCCAAAACCCTTCAGGGCACCAAGGAATCTGCTCGAGAATCCACCCCTTAGCAGCTAACCTTTTCTTTACCTCAGCCACAGAACACAAAATAGTATTGACCCGAATCGACCGTCGTAAATAAGAGAGTGAATATCTCTTAAATTCACCCCAATCCGTCAGTGCGCTATACCGCTCCACAAATTCTTTCTTAAAGACCATATCCTGTGCCGATTCAATAGGTTTGAGTACATGCGGCTTTTGCTTTGTCTTATCTTGCTTCTGTTTTTGCATTAAAGAAGTATTACGAGAGTGATTTAAAAAATGTCTGGAGAATACAAAGAGCAACCTATAAATACCAAAAACTCTTTCCAAAACTAAAAAGAATAAAAAGAAATCTCACAGTACACAAAAAGAGGTTGATGTTTCATGATTAATGTTGCTATTAATGGTTTTGGCCGTATCGGCCGTATGGTTCTTCGAGCTGGCTGGAAAGATAAAAAAATCAACTTCGTGGCAATCAATGACCCTGGCGACACCAAAATGATGGCACACCTTCTCAAATATGATTCCGTGCATGGACCATTCGCAGAAAATGTTTCCTATACGCAAAACTCATTAATTATCGGTAAAAAGAAAATTATCGTCACTGGCGAAAAAGATCCCACCAAATTAGATTGGAAAAAACATAAAATAGATGTTGTTATCGAAAGTACAGGTAGATTTACCAAGCCGCAAGACGCACAGATCCATATCAAACAAGGTGCCAAAAAAGTTCTCATCTCAGCCCCTTGTAAATGTGAAGAAAAAGAATGGCCTAAAAACGCCGTAACTCTCGTTATGGGAGTTAATGAAAAAGACTACAAAAAAGCAACACACCAGATTATCTCTAATGCTTCGTGTACCACCAACTGTGTTGCACCAGTACTCAAAGTAATTCAGGACTCTATTGGTATCAAACAATGTTTCTTCACCACCGTTCATGCCTATACCGCAACCGAACATCTTGTCGATGGCGCAGGTGATAAAGACATTCGCCGAACCCGAGCCGCCGGTATTAACATCATACCAACATCAAGTGGTGCTGATATTGCCGTCATTCAAACTATTCCCTCACTGAAAAATAAAGTGCGCGGTTCAGCTTTTCGTGTTCCCGTAGTAGATGGCAGCGTAACCACATTTACCATCGAAACCAACCGCGATGTAACGCCCCAAGATGTTAACAAACTTTTCCTTCAAGCATCAAAAGGAAAAATGAAAGGCATTCTAGAATACAGCACCGATGAACTTGTCTCAACCGACATCATCCACAACCCCCATTCAACCATCGTTGACTCCCTCCTAACCACCGTTGTCAATAAACGCATGCTTGAAGTCGTTGCCTGGTACGATAACGAGTGGGGGTACAGCTGCAGAATGGTGGACATGATTAAACATATATCTTAACACTCAAATTCTCAAGTCCCAAATTCTTAACTCTCAAATCTTTAAATCCAGAATTCTTAAAACTAAAGTTAATAGGTAAGCTTTTTATTCTCTCTTCTTTTTCACATCCCATGCCCAAAACAAAACCCCTCATCATCATCGCTGGACCCTGCTCCATTGAATCAGAAAAACAATTTCTCACTATTGCCAAAGCCGTCAAAGCAGCAGGTGCTACCCACATTCGCGGCGGTGCATTCAAACCCAGAACCGAACCTACCGCATTCCAAGGTCATGGTCATGACGTACTACACCTGCTCGACAAAGCAAACCAACTCACCAAACTTCCCGTCGTCACCGAAATTCTCGATACCGAAGACATTGAACAAGTCGCCCAACATACTGACATTCTTCAGATAGGCACTCGCAATATGCACAACACTGCTTTACTCAAAAAGATCGCTCAACGCACACCGCAAAAAACCATTCTTCTCAAACGAGGTTTCGCCGCAACCAAAAAAGAACTTCTTGGTGCCATTGGCTATCTTCATCATCACGGCCACAAAGGTCAAATTATTGTTTGTGAACGTGGCATACGTACCTTTGCCGACGGAGAATACAGTCGATTTACCCTCGATGTCAACTTCATCGCTGCCTGCAAAAAAGATCCGAAATTTCATTACCCCATTATTGTAGACCCCTCTCATCCCGCAGGAAAAGCAGAATTAGTCGAATCACTCGCCTATGCGGGCATTGCTGCCGGAGCCGATGGCATAATTATCGAAGTGAGCATGAGCCCATTCATCGAAGTTGCCAAATCAGACAAAGACCAGCAAATAACTCCCGCCACACTCAAACGAATTATTCAGAATGCAAATAAGATACATAAAATAGCAAACAAGAAATAAAATAGTAAAACCGTAAACCAGAAGAAACGCAATTAAGAACCCACCCAAAGCGCATCCCTTACTTAAAGCACGCCCCTCACTCAAAATACATCTTCTTCACATCTTTAACCTTCTGTACCCGACGAATCATATCCTTCAACTCTTCAATATCACGCGGCACAACGAGAAACGAACAGACTGCGTGTCCTTCATTAAGCATCTTTGCTTTTGCCTCTTTAATCTCAAACCCAGCTCGTGCAATCGTGTGTAATAAATCAGCCAACAACCCACTCCTTTCCGTAGACTCTACAAAGAACCGAATTTTTTGATTAAATTCTTTTTTCCAATTAACATTTACCCAACGTTCTTCCTCTTTAAGAGCATCACGGCAATCTGGACGATGAACCGACACGACGCGACGTTTATTCACAATTCCCACAATTTCCTGTCCCGGAAGAGCCACACAACAGCGCGCCAAGATACACGTAGCGTTTGGAAACTGCGAAGATTCAACTAATACACCCTCTCCTTCTGCAATAAGCGGTTTAAGAGGACGAAAGTGCAACGGTGCAATTGTTTCATATTCCTTAAGCGCCTTACGAATTTTTTGACGAGATTTTGCCGACGTGACAATCTTGAGCCAAGCCCGACGTGGACGCTGATTTTTCGCCGTTAATATTTCAATAACATCACCTGAAAGCAAAACACGTTTGAGCGGCACAAACTTTCCATTAACCCTTCCGCCAATAGTCGTGTTACCAATATGCTCATGAACTTGATACGCAAAATCAAGTAATGTAGCACCTGTAGGCAATTCTTTTACATCCCCTTTAGGCGTATAACAATGAATCTTATCTCCAAACAAATCAACTTTCACACTCTCCATGAAATTCTTTCCTTCATCAGAACGTTGAAGATCCAACACACTCTTAAGCCAGCCCACCTTTTTCTCAAATAACGGATCAGACCTACTCCCTTTATACTTCCAATGTGCCGCAATTCCTTCTTCTGCAAACTCATTCATTTCAGGCGTACGAATCTGTACCTCAATAACATCCCCATTAGGCAACCGCAACCCCGTATGAATAGATTGATACAAATTCATCTTTGGCGCAGAGATATAATCTTTAAGACGACCTTCAATAGGTTCGAAATTTTCGTGAAGTAACCCCAGCAACGCATAACAATCTTTTTCACCTTCAACTAAGACTCGAATACCTAACAGGTCATGTTGCTCATGAAGAGGCACTCGTCGTGTAATAATTTTACGATAAATACTATACACATTCTTAGGACGGCCCTTTATCGAAACCACCGTCACCTTTCCTAACGCAAGACGCTTAATCTGATCTATTGCCAAACTTATTTTACGTTCTCGTTGTTCACGCGACTCTTCAAGAAAATGTGAAATCTCCTGATACTTACGTTGATTCACAATACTAAACGCTAAATCTTCAAGTTGACTACGCATACGTTCCAGTGCCAGCCGTGATGCCAACGGAGCATACACATCAAGAACCTCTTGTGCAATACGTTTCTGATCTTTCACACCTAACGCATGTATTGTTCGCAAATTATCCAACTTGCTCGCCAGTTTAATGATGATAACCCGCACATCTTTAAGTGTCGTTAACAACAATTTACGCAACGCATCAGCTTCCAATTTTACATTCTTCGTCTTAATGGTTGCAAGATCATCAAGACCACGTAATAACGCAACAACTTCCTCGCCAAAAACAGTTTGAACCTCATGACTACCCGTAATCCGCAACACTCCTTGTAAAATCCCTGCCACAATCAATTCTGGTTGTGCGTTATTTTCTAGCAGAATTTCAGCCACACGACGATTATGATCAAACACACTATCTCCACCCAGACGCTTCACCACACCCAATAATCTCTCAGAAAGATCTAACGCCTGGGCAAACCGCCCGCAATGAAGCGCAGTATAGCCTGCTTTCTTACATCCAGACAAAAACAAAGAATGATCCATAACCCTAGGAGAGGTACACTAGAATAAAAAGGTTAGGGAAGCAAGTCTTATAATGTGCTAAACTCAAAACCGAACCAACTCAATCTCCATCAATCGATTATACTTCGCGACTCTCTCCCCACGTGCAGGTGCTCCCGCTTTAATCTGCCCACATCCAAGTGCAACAGCTAAATCCGCAATAAAAGTATCCATCGTCTCTCCTGAGCGATGCGACACCATCACATTCAAACCATGTGAAAACATCAACTCAGCAGCATCCAGAGCCTCACTCACCGTTCCGATCTGATTTACTTTAAGCAACAAACATGAAATACTTCCCCTCTCCAAAGCTCTTCCAACTCGTTCAACATTCGTAACAGTAAGATCATCTCCCACAATCTGAACTTTTGTACCCATTTGAGAACGAAGTAACGCAAAAGACGCAAAGTCCTCTTGCTCAAACGCATCTTCTATAGAAACAAGAGGATATTTCTTCACAAGACCAACATATAACCTAAGTAATTCTTCCTTACTCAACTTCTTTCCATCAACAGTATATTTTCCACTTTTGGAATCATAAAACTCAGACGCAGCACAATCTAACGCCAGATCTACCTTCCCTTTATAGCCAGCATCATGAATCGCTCTCATCAACATCTCCAACGCCTCATGTATCGATTTCATTGGCGGAGCAAATCCTCCCTCATCACCAACATTCGTCGCATTTGAGCCATACGTACGATGTAAATTTCTTTTCAAAACATGATACACTTCACTTGCTACTCGCAGATTCTCCGAAAACGTTTTCATACGAGGAACTATCATAAATTCCTGAAACGCCAACGAATTATCAGCATGTTTTCCACCATTAACAACGTTAAAATACGCACGAGGGAGCACCATTTTTCTCTTACCACGTGCCTTACCACCAATTTTCTCACCAACCAACTCATTCAAATACGCAAACAATTCAACCTTTTTCTCATCAGCAGCCACCCGACAACACGCAAGCGACACCGCAAGAATCGCATTCGCTCCTAATCTCTTCTTACTTTTCGTCCCATCCAGTAAACATAATAATCGATCAATTTCTCGTTGATCACAACAATCTTTCCCTTTCAAAGACCGTGCAATAATTGTATTTACATGGCCAACCGCTTTCAAAACACCATTACCACCATACCGTTTTCCACCATCACGCAACTCCATTGCCTCATGAACGCCGGTACTCGCACCTGATGGTACACTCGCAACCCCTCTTCCCTTAGAAGAAACAACCGTAGCCTCAATTGTAGGATTGCCTCGGCTATCCAGAATCTCACGTGCAGTAATACTAACTATTTTTGCCATTTGTGTAATCTCAGAAAGAATTTTAACTTAAAGAATGTTTCGATTACAATAAGAAAGACATTTATATCTTTAAAGCATATCACTACCCGTGGACACCTTCATCCAACTCAACAAAAAACATAGTAAAATTCCAAAACAGTTCCAAACAGATGATAACCGGTTCTCAGAATCATTTGTAGAATATATTCTCAAAAATTACACCAAAAAAACAGCGTTAATTATTGATCCTTTTGCAGGCCTAGGAACTACTCTTAAAGTATCAGAAAAGATGAATCATACGGCCTATGGTTTTGAAATAGACTATTCTCGCTACCAATACATCAAAAAACAACTCCAACATCCAAAAAATATCATCCATGACAGTGCTTTCAATCTAAACAAACACCCTCTCCCCAAATTTGACCTTTGCCTAACCTCGCCGCCCTATATGCATAAAGATTATCATCGAAATCCTCTACGTAAAGAAACAAAAGGGGATTATCAACAATATCTTGATGATCTTCTCAAAATCTACAGAAAAATAAAACCCCAGATGAAACAAAACTCGTACATCATTATTGAAGCTTCTAATCTTAAAGGAAAATATGTAACTACATTAGCTTGGGACATAACTCAAAAAATTTCTAAGATCTTCGATTT
This sequence comes from Candidatus Woesearchaeota archaeon, assembly GCA_023265685.1. GTDB lineage: Archaea > Nanobdellota > Nanobdellia > Woesearchaeales > GW2011-AR9 > JACPIK01. The sequence continues at coordinate 54,163 of JAHFSP010000005.1, forward strand.
TGAAGGAGAAACTGTAATTCATTGGAAGAATCAGAAAGCCAAATCACAAAAAGGAACCTACGGGTACGGATACGACATCAGTTACTGTCTTGTTTTCAGAAAAAAATAATTCTAAACTGGCCTACTCATTAATCTTTCCATTTAATCCTTTCCCTACCTACCCTTCTTTTGCATCCGGCATTACATACGTCAATACCAAAGGTTTTCGAGTCACATCAATACTTGCGACAACCAACGCCTCCACACCAGTCTCGACAGAAACGGCTTCCTTAACCTTACCCACATTCTGCCATTCAGGTAGATCACTCATCTTCATCTCTAACATAGAAACTAAACGTAAACTCTTAATATGTGCGGTAGAGCCCATAATCTTAGTATGGGAAGATTTCTGTAAATATCGTACAATATCCCACAAATTTTTAGAGGAGGTCATCCAATTATACTTATCAAACCGAGTTAAATCAACGATTTTATACGCCCGAAGCCTCTTCTTACGATCTTCACTTGTGAAATATTCATGAAAATATGACATCACTAACTCCCGAACACTCTTGTAAACAGGATCTCGATAGCGTAACACCGAATGATTCGTCTTTGAAATAGCACCCCATCGTCCATGTTGTTGAAAAAGAGCAACGACGTGATCAGTATCACCTTTTGTTTCAAGATCAAGAAGTAATGGTCGCTGTCCATAAAATCGTAAAATAGCCGCTGCCACCAGTGCCGCTTCAAAACAATGAGCATGATTTCTTTCTAACGTTGCCTTCGCAGACATATACGTCTCACCATGGTTTTCAAAATTAATAGGAAGCAAATCCAAATAATCCTGAATTTTTTGGGGTGTATTAAGCCGTTTGAAAAGTGAGATTTGCTCTTTTGTAAACTCTTTTTTAAAATCAAAGTCGATTTTCATTTCAGACATCTCATGTTGTAATTAATAGGAATATAAAAACGTTTTCATTTTGTAAAAAGTCTAAAAACTAAAGAGAAACTAATAAAAAAATTAAAAATACATTTTTTATCGACGGGAATATCAATAAAATAATAACTAATTTAAAAATTCAAAACGAAAATCAAAAACTAAAAATAAAATTCTCATCAATCACCACAATTCATATAAACCTACTAAACTAAAAATAAATGTATGCAATTAAATTACATCACGCTCCACAACATTCGTTCATACCAGAATCAAACGATTCCATTTAGTGAAGGCATAACTCTATTAGCTGGTGATATTGGTGTTGGAAAATCAACCATTCTTCTTGCCATCGAATTTGCTCTTTTTGGCAGCTCACGTACCGAACTACCTGCAGAACTTCTCTTACGTAAGGGTACTACGCAAGGCTATGTTGAACTCTGTTTTCTCATTAATAATCAAGAAATAATTGTACGTCGTGGTCTCAAAAAAGAAAACGACACCATTAAACAACTTGCAGGTCACATTATCAAAAACGGCGTCAAAAAAGACCTCATGCCCGTAGAACTTAAATCCGAACTTCTGACATTATTAGGCTACCCCTCTGAAATCCTTAGTAAAAACAAAAATTACATCTACCGTTATACCGTGTATACACCCCAAGAAGAAATGAAACACATCCTTGAACAAGATGCAGAAAGTCGGCTTGACGTCTTGAGAAAAATTTTCAATCTTGACAAGTACAAAACAATTCGTGAAAATACTGCAATATATTGTAAAAATCTACGAAATGAGATCACCATCAGTAAAACAAAGTGCGAACCCCTTCCAAACCATCTCAAAACACAAGAACAGCTTCAACAACAAAGAGAAAGTAAAGAACAAGAGATCGCTGTTCTTCAACCCCAATACGAACTTGCAGCTCAAGAACACAAAACCTGCCGCACTCTCAGAGAAAATCTCCAAAAAGACCAAATAAAAGCAACCCTGATTCAACAACGCAAAGCCTCATGTGAAGCCGTACTCCAACAACAACAACGCCAGCACCAACAACTCACACAACAACACCAACACCTCACCCAAAAACTCCTTATCCTTCCTCCTCAAACCCAAAACCTACAAGAACGTAAAATCGAAATAACTAATCTTGAACAAGAACAACAACAGCATAATAGCAAAATTGCCTCCCTTCAACAACTCTCGCAACAACTCCACAAACAAATTACCCAACTCCATACACAAACTCACCAGTTTGAATCACAAATCGCTACTTTTACTCAAAAAGAACAAGAAAAAGTCCGTATTGAACAAGAACTTGCGAAAACCATCAATCTTAACCAAGAATTAGAAATCAGCAACCGCACTCTTAACGAAGTAACAGCCATCATTGTCACACAACAAACTTTGCTTACTCAAAGCCAAAACATCGAGAGAAATTTCCAACAACTCGCCACCTGTCCCACATGCCTACAAGAGGTATCATCAGAATATAAACACTCTATCCTCAATACTCAACACCAAACACAGCATGAAATTGTAACCATTCTTACTCACAAAAAACAAGAAGAAACTACTCTACTCACCCAGCAGCGCTCTCTTCAACAACAACAAGAACAACGACGAAAATATGAACAACAACACGTCCAACTCCACACCGAGCTTCTCTCTCTTATCGAAAAGAAAACTCAACATCAGCAATTACGTACTCACATTCAAACACTCTCCATCGAACACAACGCCACTCTCAAAGAATTGGCAACTATAAACAACCCAGAAAAAATTACCCAACTCCAACAACGCCTCATTCATCTTCACACCACCATCGAAAAAGAACGAGAACGACAACTCCTACAAGAACAACAACTCCAGATCACTAAAAGTATCCATCAACTTGAAGAAGAGATAGAAAAAAATCGCCAAATTCTCCAAAAAGAAGAAACAGAATTCTCAAAATACTCCGCAATCGCCCAAAAACTCCAAGACTGCCTACATCAAGAAGAAATTCTCCAAATCAAACTAAACACTAAAGCACTACAAAAAGTAAAAGGAGAAACAGAGCATACGGCCATCCTAACCACCCAAAAAGAGCTCAATAAAATAATTACCCAACTCGAAAAAGAAAAACAACATCTTCTCCACATTCAACAGCTTAATATGTGGCTTGAGGATCACTTCATGGCTCTCACCTTGACTATTGAAAAACATGTAATGGTCACCATTCATCAACTTTTCAATGAACTATTTCGAGATTGGTTTGGCTTACTCATGCAAGACGATACTATTAATGCACGAATTGATGACACGTTTAACCCCATTATTGAACAAAATGGCCATGAGATATCATTTAGTAACCTCAGTGGCGGAGAAAAAACCTCTTGTGCCCTTGCATATCGACTTGCTCTTAACCGAGTCATAAACGACGTCATTCACGAAGTCAAAACCAAAGACCTCCTCATTCTTGACGAACCAACTGATGGTTTTAGTTCAGAACAACTAGATCGTGTGCGCGACGTTCTTGAAAAATTGAATCTCAAACAGATTATTATAGTATCACATGAAGCCAAAATCGAAAGTTTCGTCGACCACATCATTCGCATCAAAAAAGACAGCCATATCAGTGAGGTGTGGTAGAAAAGTGATATTGTAACCAGTTATCAGCCTCTATACCGGATTATCAATCTCAATCCCCAATCTAAAGCTTCTAAAAGTAATCTTAAAGTAACCTTACGCAAGGTAAGAGTTTAAATAGAAATAGAAATTTTGGAGGTCATGTTTGAAGATGAAAGATTAGTCGGACTTCTAGAAGCCTATTATGAAAAATCAGGAAGACGTCCTACCATTCGACATGGAAGTCTCCATCAAGATGGTAATTTCAGAAGAATCGTTCAAAGAGATTTACGCTCATTGGCTCAACGTGTAGATCTTGATATAAACGCACCACTTTGGACAGCATTATTAGTACAATCAGTTCAAGGTCACGCCCAACAGGGACACTGTGAATTCCAAGGACAACAGTACCCTGAAGCAACCATACCTGATATCATTCTAGCAGCAAATTTGGATTTAGATAAAATTAAAGTAGCACGCCAAAAATTAATCGATGATGTGTATAACTGGGCTAATTTGGCTCTTGAAGAAAAAAACCCACCCAGAAGACTCGTGATTGATGGTCAGCCCCTATTAGGAGCAAATTTTTTAAGAAATTATGAAGTAGAACCCACCAATGTCCTACAAGGTATGATCCTTGCAGGATATATGGATAATTTCACAGCGAGAGAAAAAACCGTTGTAAAACACCCTTTAACTTTAAACGGTAAAAGAACTCTTGAAATTGGAGGAGGGGAAACCTATCTTGTAAACCAAAGAAATGTAATCCGATTTTTAGGAGATTACATGGGCCTGACCGAAAAAGGACACGACAAAGAAGATATACAACTACTACGTGACGCAGAAGTAATTGTAGACAAACCTGGAAAAGGAATTTTAAGCGCCTATATTCGAAGAAAAGTAGGAGCTGGAACTTCAGATGATATGGCTTTTGTAATTATTGGAAAACGTTACGGCATAGACGCCATGTTAGGAGCATTTGTCGTTGATGCGGTTGACACGTATGATAAATGTACAAAATATCCTCAAGAAGGAGGCCATGATGAAAGAATAGCAGAAGTTATTCAAAATGGATGGAAAAGTACACATAAGACCTACTTGATCAGTGAAGAAGAAATTACCGATCTAATCTATTACGCAGCAAAAGGAAATACTCCCCAACTGTCTTTAAGCTCTTCACATAGACGTCTTGTACAATTACCCGGAGATCACGTAGCCCCCACCATTGTCCTTCATGTCCAATATGTTAAAGGAGATAAACCAAAAAATTTCCCACTAGGTTTTAATCAAGTCCCCAGTGATTCTTTTTATGACAATGCAGATTATAGGTGGAAACATTTGAGTGGAAACCTAACACCAGAAAAATAAACCTATTCTTGGCCGAGGCTATCCCACCGCTTCCAACGGTCGCTTCGCAGCAAGCTGCGGGGTATTAGACCCACAAAGGGAATAAAGTGTGCGAGTTACTAACCTATTACTTACAAAACGTCTCATTAAAACTTCTTATCAAGCTACAAATTTCTTATCAAGCTACTTTTCCTTCTTCAAAAACTCCTCAATCATCGCAATATCTTCTTTCTTACCCAAATCCAACCAATAATCATGTATCATCAGAACTCTCATCTTCCCTCGCGCAGCCAAAACATTCACCGCATCCGTAAGTTCAATCTCCCCCCGTTGAGAAAGAGGAAGATCGCGTAATTCTACCCAAATATCCTTCGTAAACTTGTAAATACCAGCACTTGCTAAATCTCCCATAAACTGCTGTGGCTTCTCCACGACTCTCTCTAAAAATAATTCATTCGTCTGCCCTTGCTTCATCCTAGATCCATCCCAAACTTTCAAAATCCCATATCGAGAAGGATCAGAAACCTTCTTTCCCATCATATAACAAAAATCATCACGAACATTCAATTTCTTCAAATCACGCACCGACAACAACCCATCACCACCTACCACAACAAAAGATTCTTCTCCACAAAAATACCGAGCCACTCGTAACGCATCACCAGTTCCTTTTTGCTCTTTCTGCTCAAGTAACGTTATAGTACAACGATGATCTTGAGCATACACCTGAAAAAACTCCGCTACTCTTTCCTTCTTATACCCAACTACTACACCAAAATCAGAAAATCCCGCAGCAATCAGATGATCCAACACATAAGATAGAAACGCTCGACCACAAATCGGAATCAATACTTTGGGGATAGTATCAGTAAGAGGAGCCAGTCGTGTCCCTCTTCCTGCCGCTAAAATAACAACTTTCATAATCCACCTTTCTCAATTTTCGCCAAAACAGCAAGTATTTCACGAAGACTTTTTACCGAAGCAGTCGCCATCTTCTTTCCTTTCTCATCATTTCTTCCCCTACCCCATTGAACATGAATCGTTTTCATCCCCAACAACGTCGCCGGCATCAAATCCGTATCAAATTTATCCCCAATAACCACGCTCTTTAAAGGCGAAATCTGAAAATGTTTAATCACCTCTTGATACGCCACCTTCTTGTCATAGACCGAAGTAATAATAATCTTACGAAAAAGAGTAGAGGCAATACCTGCACTCACCATCTTATGAAACTGCAACCTCTCCTCACCTTTTGAAACGAGAACTAAAATATGCACAGAAGATAACTCATTCAAAACCTCGCAAGTCCCAGGTAACACAGTATACACATTCTTATCCAAATTACCATAATACGCTTTCTCACCAATCAAAAAGAATTTTTGAGCATCACCACTTTTCTCAAACCTAATTACTTCTAAACTAACCGCTTCTAAAAACGACTTCAGTGCAGCTGATCCAGTTATAGCACCAGCATCAATCTCTCGTAAGCGACGTAAAGCATCTTCTCTACCCCACGGCAACTTCAGCCCCGCAGCACACATTGCATCAAGAGCATCCACTGTTTTATATTCACGTGCAACTCTCATCGAATCAATTAACGTATCATCAAGATCAAATATGAGTAACAATCTCCATCACCTGCTTTGCAACTTTTTCTGGGTCATGACGAATTAACGCTCGTTGACTTGCCAACGCATCGCCAGTCTTACGCGTACCAATCGTACCACTCAATAAATCTGCCCGCACCACCCGAGAATCATCACCTAAATCATCCATAACTAATTCAGCCTCTGTTGCATAACGTTTGAGAACGAATGCAGAGGGTGATGCCGTATTGACAAGAATAGATGTGAAAATATCCTCATCCAAGAATTTGGTAATCTCACGAACATAATCACTCGTCTTAAAGCCACTTGTTTGACCCTTACGATTCATCAGATTTACCAACAATATTTTCTGCGCCTTCGTCTTACACAAAGCAGTACGAATCTTATCAATAAGTAAAACTGGAATCAGAGAAGTATACAAACCTCCCGGAGCGATCACCACAGCATCAGCAGCCAAAATTTCATCGACCGCATGCTGATCCACACGAGGTTTTGGTTCAAGATAAATGGTTTTATAGCCTTGATCAAGCTTATCAGAAGTATAAATCTCCCCTTCTCCATTAAGTAACGTACCATCGGCAAGTACCATGCGTAAGCGCACTTGATTTGTCGTTGCAGGAATCACCTGTCCTTTAATTGCCAGAATCCGACCAACTTCTTCCACAGCTTGTTCAAAACTTCCAGTAACTTTTTCAAGCGCCGAAAGAAAAATATTACCAAAACTGTGGCCTTTAAGACCACCATTCTCAAAACGATAATTCATCAAATCACGCATCAAATCACTTGAATTAGAAAGAGCAACCAGACATTGCCGTACATCACCTGGAGGAAGAACGCCCAACTCATCACGCAAAATTCCCGTACTTCCACCATCATCAGCCATGGAAACAATCGCACTGATATCTACATTATATCGTTTCAAACCACTCAAGACAACAAAATTCCCCGTTCCACCACCGATCACAACAATTTTAGTCATAAAACAAGTACAAGAAAAGCATCTTTTAAAGGTTATGGAAGAGAAAAATGAGTAAGAAAATAAAGAACGGCCTACCCCGGGCTAAAAGCCACGGGGCATTTATCGGCCGTTCTACTTTATTAAATTAGTTTTTTCTGGTTCGAACCAACCCATTTATTTGATTCATCAATG
>JAHFSP010000032.1 GCA_023265685.1 Candidatus Woesearchaeota archaeon
ACTTTGCAAAGAAAAACTAGACCAGCATGTTCTTATGATGGAATTTCTTTCCCAGAACAAACCATAGAAAAAGTAGTTGTACAACCTGATAATTTTTACTTATTGGACACACGCTCTATGCCAACTCCTTCTTATTTTAATCACATGTTTCTTACCGATCGATTTTATGATGTACGGTATAGTACAACAAGTGCAGTTGTCGCGATACGTGATCATGTTGATATGATTAATCCAGAGCATAAACCGGAACTTTTCTTTACAAATTGGCAGAAACTTAAAACAGTGATTGCTGATCTATCACATCCAGACCCGTATAGATGGAAATAGTCCTGAAGTTTCTCTCTCTCTCTCTCTTTCTCTTCCCCTCTCTTTATTTTAATACAATTATTTATTAACTTTAAAATATTCATTTTTTTCATGAAAGAACAACTTGATCAGATTCGTGAGAGAAATCGTCGTGTGGAAATTGATAAAGCGTGGGAAACAAGCAAGACTCGGCGTGGAATTATTGCGGTGATGACTTATGGGGTAGTTGTGTTGTTTTTGTATGTGGTGGGTGTTTCACGTCCGTTTCTTAATGCATTGGTGCCAACGGGTGGTTTTCTGCTTTCAACGTTGACTCTTTCCGTTTTTAAAAAGATGTGGGTAAAGAGCTGTAGTAAGTAAGAAGTAATTGTCTCAACTATCATGTTGTCTCAACTATTATGATTAGTTATTTAGTTTTTTGCGTCTTTTGAAATGGGACAACTAAGACTTTTACTATACATCCCGGATCGATCAAAGCAACAAACCCGTTGCTTTCCGGATGCAAGCATCGAACAAGCGTTCTTAATACGACGTGCTCGTGTTTCTGTTTGCTTTGCAGAAGTAATCCACTGGATCCAATCTCTGTGTGAAATAGGTGTGATGTGAGACCACAATGCTTGTGCTTTGGGTGTATTTGTGAGAGCTTTGCGTAAGTCTGTTGGAACTTTTGGTTCAGGTTCTTCTTGCATTGGTGTGATTTTGAGTGTGACTTTATCACCCACGTTTATGTTCGCGATTTTACACATTTTCTTATCAACTTTGAGCCAGTGGCTTGCTTGACCGTCGGGTTCAAGTGTGGCTTGAAAAGGGAAGTCATTAATGGTTCCTTCAACTGAGGTCATGCCTCGTGAGGGGAGCTTTGCGCTCGCAATTTTTGGTAGGATTAGAAAGGTAAATGAGCTAACTTTGCTGGTAGCTGTTGATTGGAAGAGTGTCGCGTTGAAATAAATCTTTGAAACAGTTTTGGTCATTTTTAGGATTTAGATGTCCGTTTTCTTATATATATATGCATCTAACACATGTACCTAACTTAGTTTCAGTTAGGATATAAAAAGTTAGAACATAGAAACATTTTAATACTTCTTTTTGTCTACTAGAAATCAAAAAGGGTGATTGTTATGAAAAAGATTGTACTGGTTATTATCTCATTATTATTAATGGTTGGACTTTTTGTTGGTTGTACGAAATCTGAAGAGGTTGAGGTTCAAGTGAATGTTAGCGAAAATGTGTCCGTGCCTGTTGCTGATGTACCTGTACCTGCTGAAGAAAAACCTGTTGCGTGTCCGGTGGATGCTAAAGTTTGCCCTGATGGTTCATCAGTAGGAAGAATTGCTCCTGATTGTGAATTTGCAGTGTGTCCTGAAGTTGTTGTTGAGCCTATACCTACGGTTGATCAACCTGCTGTGAGTATCAATAAAATTCATCTGGTTGAAGTTATTAATGAGACGTTTAGTCCTAGTACTCTTACCATTAAAATAGGGGATACTGTTACCTGGAAAAATATGCGTGACGGGTATTATGGTAAAGTTATGATTGTAGGATCACGTGAGTGTCGCACTATTCGTAGTGGCATTCTTGAGAAAGGGCAAACGTTTTCATATACGTTTAATCAGACTGATTCCTGTATTATCACGGATGGGTTTATTATTCATACCAAACCGCAAACTGTGAATGTGGTGGAGTAAAATTGTGGGTAATAAAATACTGTGATAAAATTGACACATGATGATAAACTATGAAAATTGCTTTTTTTGCTGTTGAACTTTGGGAGAAAGATCTTCTCTTGAGTTCTTTTTTGCCTCATACCTTAGTTTTTTCACCACAAGAGCTCACGCCACGTAATGCAGTGAAATTTAAAGATGTTGATGCGGTGAGTGTATTTGTTCATTCACAAGTTAATGAGAAAACGTTATCACTTTTGCCTAAGCTTAAACTAGTCACAACTCGTAGTACAGGATTTGATCATATTGATCTTGAAGCGTGTACAAAACGAGGGATAGTTGTGTGTAATGTACCTACTTATGGTGAAAATACTGTGGCTGAACATACGTTTGCGTTGATTTTGGCGTTGAGTCGTAAGGTTGTTGCGTGTGTTGATGCGGCGAAGGTTAATAGTGTAGATTTTCGAAATTTACGGGGATTTGATTTGGCAGGTAAGACAATAGGTATTGTTGGTTGTGGAAACATTGGTCGTCATGTTGTGCGTATTGCTCGTGGATTTGAGATGAATATTCTGGTTTTTGATATGCATCCTGATCCTGCTTTTGCTAAAGAAATGGGTTTTACCTATGTTGCGCTTGAGAAATTGATGTCTGAATCAGATATTGTGACATTACATGTTCCCTATAATTCTCATACGCATCATTTAGTTAATAAGAAAATGTTGATGATGATGAAGAAGGGTGCGTATTTGGTTAATACGGCACGTGGGGGAATTGTTGACACTGATGCGTTAGTGTGGGCTCTTAAGAGTAAGAAGCTTGCGGGTGCGGCGCTTGATGTTTTGGAGAGTGAATGTGGTGTTAACGAAGAGTTGGCGTTGCTTAAGAAATCAGATACAGCTGCGTGTAATTTAAAGACGATGCTTGAGAATCATGTTTTACTGGAGATGCCCAATGTACTAATTACTCCTCATAATGCGTTTAATTCTCAGCAGGCTTTAGAAAGAATTTTGGCTACTACTATTGAGAATATTCAGGGTTATATTAAGAAAAAAATTGTGAATCAGGTAGGGGTTTGAGATTTTTAATAATGAATTTTGAAAGTTCCAGGGCGAATGTCTTTATGTTCACCGGATGTAGCTCCAGTACGTGCATAGGTGAGTGCTCGTTGGCACAGTTTGTCGTTTAATCTAAGAGGAGTGTCAGTTTCAAAATAATGGGGTGGATGTGGACGTCCTTCTTCTTTGGCTATTACAAGATATCCGTTTGGTGCTAAACTAGTTGGACGAACAGGTGTATTTTCTTGTAAATAATCTGCTAGATCAACTTGTGTGCCTGACACGTTCATACATCCATTTGTAACAAAGTAAAGATCAACATGAACGGGAGACGATCTTTCTACATTTAGATAAGTCTTAGTTGGTCTGTAGTCTAGTACTCTATCAACAATTGAATTTGCAGGCATTCGAGTCATAGCTTTTTTAATACAGCATATGCTCTATAAGTGCTGTGACTGATTTGTGAGGATTTGGTGTTTATTGACAAATATTATCTATTTTTGACACATAGTTGGGGTTGTTATGCAGTCTTCTTTGGGTTAAAGTAGTGAGTATTCCAGAGGGAGTATTCAATAGGGAGTATTCCAGAATCTGTCAGGACGTAATGTATATAAAGCAGAAATGTGATCTTAGCCCTAGTTGAGGTGATTTTGATGAAAAATAGTGTTACTCTTTTGAGTGTATTCGTTTCTTTGATGTGTGTATTTCTTTTAGTAGGTTGTTCTGGTGAGCAAGTTGTTGATCAGGCTGCCGTTGCAGGAGAAGATTCAGCTATGGGTAGTGGGGCTGATTCGCAAGTTCCTGGTTCTGCTGAGTCTGTGCCTGTTGAAGAGGGGATGCCTCCTGTTGAAGAGCAAGCTCCTGTGGCAAGTCCAACTCCGGTGGCAGCAGCGCCTGTTGTTGCCGAAGTTGATGGAAATCAACCAAGTGAGGTTCAGCCTGTAGTTCTTCATGAGTGTGGAGTTCTTAAAGCTGGTAAGTATGTGTTAGGATCTGATATTTCAGCATCTGGTCACAATAATTCTGTTGCCTGTTTTTCTCTGTCTTCAGATACTACTCTTAATTGTAATGAACATAAAATTTACAAGACTGGTCTTGATAATGGATATGGTATTGGTATCCAAGCAAAAGATAGCCATGATGTTACGATTACTCATTGTGAAATAACTAATTTCTACGATGGCATTGATGTGGTTAATTCTCGCAATGTTGTGATACATTTTAACACTGTCTCTTCACATGATCGTGATGGTATTCGTTTATTTGACGGCACTGATCTTCGTGTAGAAAATAATGTTGTTCAAGGTAATGTTCATTCGGGATTATTCTTGAATACATCTATGGAAGGTCGTTCTTGGGAAGAGGATGTGTTTGTTTCTAATAACACTGGCTGTTCGAATGCTCAACGTGATTATCAATGTTTGGGAAATTATGCTGTAGGTGGAGAGGGTAACCGTTTTGAGCGGGTTATGCCTTGTCGTGATAGTAATGCTTGGCCTATTCAAGAGAAGGGTTATTTGACCTGTCATGACCATGATCTTCCTGATAGACATTGGCGATAGAATTTATTGATTTGTTTTCTTTTTCTTAGTTATTTCTAATTTCTTAAGGAGAGAAAAACTTTAATGTTTTTTGTATCCAAATAGCTTATCATATTCTTTATGATCAACAATACTAAGGATGAAAGCAAAAATTTCAACTTTTGTTCCTTCGAGTGTGTAGAGTAATCTCCAATAATTAGATAGTTCAGCTCGATACAGATTTTGTATTTCCCCTTGTTTAAATTTTATGGGGATTAATCCTTTTGCTATAGGGTCTCCAAATTGGGGATTTTCTTTGAGAATGTTAATAATTCTTTGAATAGAATTTACAAGCATTATAGACTCTTTATCGTCTCGTCTTTTGAGTTCAAGATAGCTCTCTTTAGCTTGACCTTTCAATAGCACCCTAACCTCTTTTCCAGCAAACATCCTATACCTCTAATGTATCTTCAAACATTTTTCTTAAATGGTGTGGTTCTGAATAAATCCATTGCACGCCACGAGGGCCATAGATAATTTTTCCACTTTTCCAAAGATATTCAAGAATAACCTGGAGTGTTTGGTGCATTATCTGTTTTGGTAACTGTTTTTTAATATCAGCAATTTTTAGGGGTATATCTCTGTGTTCTTTAAAAAAATCTTCTACCATTAAAACAGTATTAAGATTTGGATACCTCATCGTTTTATGGTCATCTTTTTGGATCATTTCCGTTTCTGAAAAGTCTACTGTTTTTGTTGCCATTTTGTATCAATTGATACTTAATAGGTATATTTTTATTTAAATCTTTTGTTTGCTTGGGTATAATAAACATTTAATAAAGAAGGGCAGTTTCTCATTATACGATGGTAAAGAGAGCTATTGTTGCCGATGATTCTCCAACTTGGAGACAAATCTATACGTCGCTAATAACGAGTCATTTCCCAGATGTTAATGTTGATCAAGTTGCGTCTGGAAGTGAATTAGTAGATCGTGTTTTATCGGAGGATTATTGTCTCGTAATTAGTGATAATGATATGGAGGGACAAGGCGGTGGATTGAGAGCTTTGAAGAGAGTTCGAGAAGCAGGAAATCAAATACCATTTTATGTGATTAGTTCAGGAAATATTCGTACTCAAGCACTCGGTTTAGGTGCAAATGGTTCTTATTCGAAAGACTCTTTTAATTCTCACACTTTTTTAGGAGATATGGCAAAATATTTGAAATAATTTTTAAGAATTTAAACTCTGTCTTGGTGCAATAAAACTATCCTCTTCTTGTATCAAAATTAATAAACAAACCCTCTTTTTTGTCTTTTATGAATTATGAGAAAGTTATAGCTCGGATTAGTGCGTTTATCCCACAGCAGTACATTGAGGTAACGTCGCGCGGTAATACGGCGATTAAAGCTGCTCTTTCAGCTTTGCCACGAGGCTCAACTGTTCTTATTCCTGCTGAAGGTGGATGGTTGACGTATAAAGAATATCCTCTGGAGTTCGGACTGAAGATTGATGAGGTTGCGTGTGTTGATGCTGTGTTGGATTTGATTGATTTAGAAGCAAAATTAAAGCAAGGTAATGTTAGTGCGTTGTTGTATCATCATTTAGGTGGGTATTTTGCGATGCAGAGAGTTCGTGAGATTTATGGGTTATGCAAGCGATATAATTGTCTGGTTATTTTAGATGTATGTGGGTCATTTGGTACGCCATTGCTGGATCCTCGTTATGCTGATGTGTTGGTAGGGAGTTTTGGCAAATGGAAATTAATTCCTGCTCATGGTGGTGGTTTTGTAGCGTGTCGGGATAAAATATTCTTTGAGAGTATGGATGTTGAAGCGTTTAGAGATGAAGAACAACTGGCAAAGGTGCTTTTGAAATTTGATGAACTTGATGATCGAGTGTTGTTTTTATTGCGCAAGCGCGCGGAAGTAGTTCATGGGCTAGCTGATCATAACATTTTGTGTCGAGATTCTCCTGGATTTGTTGTCGTTGTGGAATTTGAAAGTCAAGAGGAGAAAGAGGAGATTTTGGCGTATTGTCGCAAAGAAAATTTAGAGTGGACAGAATGTCCCCGGTATATTCGCTTGATGCGAGCAGCAATTTCAATTGAGATTAAGAGGTTGGAAGGGTAGATGAGATTGGTTTAACTGTGGTGGGATTTGTTAATAGGGTTGATTTTTATAAATTCCTATGGGAATATTTTGTGCAGAAGGGTTTATATCTGTTTTAAATAATTAGTTTTCTAGGTGAATGAAAAATGGTTAGTATCGATGCATGTGTTCAACGTGAGTTAGATGGAAATAATTTACTTATTGTGGGTTCTGTTGAAGGAAAGTATGGGTCTCTTGCGGGTTTGAGTAAGGGCGATAAGTATGGTGTACATACGCTTTCTTCTTTTCGAGAAGAAGCGGATCGTGTTGCTAATGGATATCAACTGGTTTTGAAATCTGTTGATAATGCTTTACGTCTTTATGATGGAGACATTCCGACGGGTTTAGCGGTTAAAATAATTCATGCAAAATTCTAATTCTAAATAGATGTTAGTAGTGAATTGTTAGCAGCGTTTTCACATCAAAACCAAAACGTTTATATCTTTCTTCTTTCCTTCTCTTGCTATGGCACTTAAAGTCCCTACCTCAACGAAGGATTGTTTATATTTTACGAATCGCTCTATTGGCGAGAGTACTGTTATTGCGTGGGCATATAAGAAGAAATGTCCAAAATGTAAGAAAGCGTTGATGGGTAAACCTGTTGCTGGTGGGAAAGTAAAAATTCGTGCGAAAGAATACGAATGTCCTGAGTGTAAGTATCAAGAGGATAAAGTAACGCATGAAGACTCTTTAGTTCTTGAAGCACAATACACTTGCCCTTTTTGTGGTAAAGATGGTGAGTCTACTGGTGTGTTTAAACGTAAAACGTACAAAGGGGTTTCTTCGTATTTAGTTGAGTGTTCTCATTGTAAAGAAAAAATTGCGATTACCAAGAAATTGAAAGGTGTTTGAGTATTTTTGTGATATAGCTTCTTTTTTCTCATAATTCTTATAAGTCCATTCGCTTTGACTATGGTGTATGGATGCGCTTGTTTTAGGTGGTGAGAATCGTGAATCTAATCAGCAATGGATTGAGCAGGTTGCGGATGTGTTGGCGCCATTATTTAATAGTGTCACCTATCTTACGTATAAACATTGGCAAGGTGATGATATTCCATTTGATATGAATCACGAACAAAGAAAATTACGTTTGATGGCTGATACTTTTCAAATTGAGAACAGAGCCTATATTATCGTTGCTAAGTCCGTAGGATCAGTTTTAGCATTACGAGAAATGTGTGATCAACAGATCTTTCCTTTCGGCTTGGTTATGTGTGGTGTTCCTTATTATTCTCCGGAGGATTCAAACGATAAAGTAGCAAAAAATACTGCGAAGGAGTTGCCAGCATTGCTTGCTACAAATCGTACTTTGCCGACATATATTCTTCAGAATCCTGATGAGAAATTTATTCTTCCTTGCAACTTAGAGAGATTACTTGAAGAACAGAATCTTACTAATTATACGGTACTTCAAGGTCCTGGTGGTGGGCACCAGTATGATGTTGAGTTTCTTGAACAGTCAGTAGCTATTTTTAAAGAGAGATATGGTGTTTAGTGGCTTAGTGTTTTTGTCATAACATTTAAATAAACTAACGTAGTTGATCTGATTATGTGTGCTAAAACTACCACTCAAGGTATGTATTCTATGGTAGCTATGGGTATGCGTTAGTAGCATCCCATTCTCTTTTGGCTTATGCTGTTTCTTGATGGGATGGATTTTGGATAAAACTAGGTATTGTGTAACAAAAAATCTCAACACATTAACTCAATAAATTCCAACCAAAGATTAATAAAACTCACCGTCGTGAGCAGGTACATTCCATGTCTCAATCTCAAAAATATATTGTTACGGCAGCTCTTCCCTATGCAAATGGGCCTATTCATATTGGTCACTTGCTGGAGTATGTTCAGGCAGATATCTATTCACGGTTTTTGCGTTTGCAGGGTAAAGATGTGTTGTATATTTGTGCGTCAGATATGCATGGGACGCCCATTGAGATTAATGCAACGAAGGCAGGAAAGAAGCCTGAAGATTTTGTGGAGCATTTTTGGAAGGATCATCAACATGATTTTGCGTCGTTTGGGATTCAATTTGATAATTATTATAAAACGCATTCTGTAGAGAATAAAGAGTTGTCAGAATATTTTTTCACTGAACTTAAAAAGAAAGGGTTGATCTATCTTAAAGATATACAGGTGATGTTTTGTTCGACGTGTCAACGGACTCTTCCTGATCGGTATATCAAAGGTACGTGTCCAAAATGTAGTGCGGTTGACCAGTATGGGGATATTTGCGAGAAATGTAATGCGGTGCTTAAAGGCGTCGATCTAATTAATCCTCATTGTGTTATTTGTGATAGTCGTCCTGTACCTACTTCGAAACCTCATTATTTTTTCAAACTTAGTTCTTTTTCGTCTCAACTTTCAGATTGGATTCAAAGTTCTGAGAGTGGGCTACAGCAAGAGGTTGCAAATTGGCTGCAAGAATGGATTAATAACGGATTAGAGGATTGGTGTATTTCTCGTGATGCACCCTATTTTGGT
The DNA here is from genome assembly GCA_023265685.1 of Candidatus Woesearchaeota archaeon. Lineage (GTDB taxonomy): Archaea > Nanobdellota > Nanobdellia > Woesearchaeales > GW2011-AR9 > JACPIK01. Next base: position 9,177 of record JAHFSP010000032.1, read on the forward strand.
TTTCCTATTCCTGACTCAAAAAAAGAAACAGGGGAGACTAAATATTTTTATGTGTGGCTTGATGCTCCGATTGGTTATATTTCGTCGACAAAAAATTACTGTGATAAACAGGGTCTGGATTGGAAAGACTATTGGTATCATGGTCATGTACAGCATTTTATTGGTAAGGATATAGCATATTTTCATTTTCTTTTCTGGCCGGCAATGTTAATGGGTGTTGGCATTCCTGTACCTCATTTGACAGTTCATGGTTTTATTACTGTAAATGGTCAGAAGATGAGTAAGAGTAGAGGCACGTTCTTTACCGCAAAACAATTTTTAGATCTTTTTGCCGCGTATGCATTGCGGTTTTATTATGCAGGGTATCTGGATCGTAGCGTGGTCGATGTTGACTTACATTTTGAGCATTTCAAAGCGGTTAATAATAATGTGTTGATGGCGAATTTAGGAAATTTTTGTTACCGTACATTAAGTTTTGCCGCGAAAAATTATGGTCGAGTGGAGTCGATTGCTGTTGAGAAAGATATGATCTTGGAGTTGAAGATGTTGGTTGAAGAGGTTGAAAAATATTATGCTGCTCAAGATTTTAAAAATGCCGTTAAGACTATTTTGAAGATCTCTGATATGGGCAATGTGTATTTTCAAACAGCAGAGCCGTGGAAGCGTAAAGAGGAGGCATACGATGTTGTTGGGTTGTGTGTGAATATCGCACGAACACTTGCGATTTTGGTATTGCCGATCATACCTACTTTTAGCGAGAAAGTTTTGGGGGCATTGGGTGAGACTCAACTTTTGTGGAAGGATATTCGTTTTGATTGGAAAGGAAGGGTTATTGATCCAGGTCATTTGGTGGAGAGAATTGAGAGTGTGCCCGTTGAGAAGATTTTTCCGTATTATCTCGTTCTGGGTCATATTGATGAAGTTAAGGATCATCTGGGTGCGGAGCATTTATTCATGTTGAAAGTTAATTTTGGTTCGAAAATTGGTATTCGACAGGTGTTGACAGCACTTAAGAAACATAAATCTCGTTCTGAGTTTGAACATCAGACGTTGGCGTTTTGTTTAAATTTGAAACCTATGAAATTGCGTGGAGAATTGAGTGAAGGGATGATTGTCGCTGCTGATGATGGTGAGCACATCTGCTTTTTACGTGTTGAAGGTGGAGTGGTAGGCGAGGAGTTGGTGCCTGAAGGGTATAGTGTAGGGAGTGGGATGGTTGTTCCTGATGATTTTAAGAAGGTGCCCATGGTTGTGGAGAAGGGTAGGGTTCTTTTTGAAGGTAAGGTTGTGGGCTGTTCGAAAGGTCCCGTATATGTAAAAGGGATTAAGGAAGGAGCGGGTGTGTTTTAATGGTTTCAATCTCCAGGAATAAATTGTTGGAATCTAATATTGATCTTGAATTGCTAGGTCAACTTATAGGGAGTCTTCACGATATTGAACAAGGAAAGATACGTAGAGTTAAGTAAAAATTCTTTCTTTTCAAAGTTTTTATAGCTACTTGCTTATCCTCGAGATCTGTCATAACCAGTAGAAACTGTAGTTTCGGGGTTTATACGTCTATGAGAGTGTAATAAGGGGGTAATGAAAGTGTAAACCTTTATATATCCTCAAAGCTTCCTTTTCTTCAGAGATGTTTCACAAAAAGGGGCGGTATGTTTTACCTATTTTTGGTACTAAGGGGCAGGTTACAATATTTATTATAATAGGTATTCTTATTCTTGCGGCGTTTACTGTGATTTATTATTTTACGTCGTTGACAAAAACGGCTTCGTTAGAGGTTGAACAGACTAGGTTCGTCTCAAATACACCTGAAGCATTTGAACCAATCAAGTTATACACTGAAAATTGTTTGTCACAAGTGGGTGAGCGAGGGGTTCGTTTGCTTGGTGAGCAGGGTGGGTATATTTACCCTGACTTGGTAGGAAAATTTTCTCTTTCTAACCCTACGGAGTTTGATGGGTTGTATCTTGATCCGATAAAAGTTCCCTATTGGTATTATAATAAACAACCAAATAGTGGTTCTACGATTTCTATAGCGTCGTTGCGACCCGCGTTGTATACGAGCGAAGATGATGTGTTGAGTGTGGAGGCGCAAATGCGTCGTTATGTTAGCGAGAAGGTAGGTGAGTGTTTACAAGGCTATAAGCCGTTTGTGGATCAAGGTTTTGAAGTTGTTGAGCAGGGATCTATTGAGCCTGTTGTTCTGGTACGTGATCATGACGTGCTCGTGCGAATGGGGATGCCGTTGAAATTACAGAAAGGTGAGTCGACAGCAGAGTTTAGTCAATTTGTAGTGAGTTTACCGGTGGAGTTGAAAAGGTATTATGAGTTGGC